>DATNJO010000841.1:0-4052 GCA_035603895.1 Pyrinomonadaceae bacterium | reverse complement strand
TGCCAATATCTTCATCACCGGGTACTCCCTTCATCGTCAGGTTTTGAGTCAGCCCGCAAGGGTCAAACTCGTCTCGTTGGATATTCTCCAACTTTTAACCGACTTCGGGAGACCCGGCTTCATAGTTTCTGGGCTGAAATTAGCGAACGCCTTCGGCGTTGGAGCGCGACTGACACTGGTTTGGGTCTTCGGCGTTGGAGCGCGACTGACACTGGTTTGGGTCTTCGGTGTTGGAGTGCAAACGAGGACTAGCTAGGTGCCTTCGGTGTTGAGTTTCTCAGCCATGCGGACGAGGTCGGCGAGGGAGTCGGCGCGCATTTTTTCCATGACCTGGCGGCGGTGAAGTTTGACGGTGATCTCGCTCGTGCCTAACTGGAGGGCGATCTGTTTGTTGAGCAGGCCTTTGACGACGAGACCGAAAACTTCCGTTTCGCGCGGCGTTAGCGAGTGGTAATGATTCAAAAGCTCGGCGTTGTCTGCACGCTGGGAACGCGCGAGCCGGTCGCGTTCAAGAGCCTGTTGAATCGCGTCGAGCAAGTCCTGATCGCGAAACGGTTTGGTCAGAAACTCAACCGCTCCGGCTTTCATCGCGCGCACGGACATCGGAATGTCGCCGTGACCTGTGATGAAGATGATTGGAATGTGAATGTTTGCTTCGGTAAGGTCGCGTTGCAGATCGAGACCACTCAATCCGGGCATGCGCACGTCGAGTATCAAACAACCCGGAACATCCGAACGCCGGCTCTCTAAAAACTCATGAGCGGACGCAAACGTTTCAACGCGAAGTCCTACAGATCTGATCAGACTCTTCAACGCCTCACGGATCGACTCATCGTCGTCAATAACAAATACGATGGCCTCAGCATCACTCATGGCGTGGCGCTCTTTCAGCAGCCGGCGGCAACTGAAACTGAAACACAGCTCCTTTTGGCGAGTTTGACATGGCCCAAAGACGCCCGCCATGCGACTCAATAATCGTGCGGCTTATGGCGAGCCCCATTCCCATACCATCTGGCTTGGTCGTAAAGAAAGCGTCGAAGAGACGCTCAGTAGTTGCCGGATCGATCCCCGGTCCCGTGTCGCGCACCGCCACAAACAGGTTCTGCGACTCATCCTGACCCGATCTAACAGCCAATACTCGTTCGCCGTCCCTGCTCTTCGCGATCGCCTCGATCCCGTTAATCACCAGATTCAGAATCACCTGTTGCAACTGAACTCGATCCCCAAGCACGAAGGGCAAGTCATTCGCGAGCTCTTGTTTCACTAGGACCAGGTTCCGTTTCGCCTGACTTTGGGCCAGCGCCAGTACTTCGCGAATCACCTCGTTTAGATCGACCGGATAATTTCGCGGCGGCGCCTTCTTTACCAGGTTGCGCACACGCTGTATGACCTCACTCGCGCGATAACCATCTTTAATAATACGCTCCACCGATTGCCGCGCCTCAACGAAATTCGGTTGCGCGCCTCCGAGCCATCGCAGACACGCATTGCCGTTCGTGACGATCGCCGCGAGTGGTTGATTGACTTCGTGCGCGATGGAAGCAGTCAGTTCTCCGAGAGTCATGACGCGAGTCGCATGCGCCAGTTCTGTTTGCACTTTTTGCAGCGCTTCCTCAGCACGCTTGCGTTCGGTGATGTCGTTGTTGGTTTCAAGCACGGCCACAGGGTTTCCCTGCTCATCTCGCTGAAGTGCCCAGCGGCTCGCAACAGTAACGACGGCACCATCACGGCGCGTATGAAGCAGTTCTCCTTCCCAACGTCCGGTGCGCGTCAGCTCCGCGTTGATCTCCGCCAAAGGCGCGGGAAAACCCGTCCGCACAATTCCGTGCGAAACCCGCCCGAGCGCTTCTTCACGCGTCCAACCGTAGCGCTCTTCGGCGCCGCGATTCCAAAACGTGATCACGTCGTTCATGTCGCGCACAAAGACTGTATCGTGTGTCAGATCGAGCAGGTTCGCGCGCTCGAGAAGAGCCTGGTTTGCTTGTCGCAGTTCTTTGGTTCGTTCCTGAACTCTCATGTCGAGCTCGTCGCGAGCCTGGCGCAGCGCTTCCTCCGACTGCCGCCGCTTACTGCTCATCCAACTGGTTACGACCGCCAAAATTCCGAATACGAGCAGGAAGCTGAGCGACTTCCCTCCGAGTCGCAAGGTGTAAAGCGGCTCAACAAAGTAGTAGTCGATCGACACTGTAGCCAGCGCTACAGCTAAAAGACCGGGTCCCCTGCCGCCAAACCACGCGCTGATCACGATCGCCGCGTAAAAGAGAGGTGTAACGTCAGTATATTTCTCGAGCGACTGCGTGATGATCAGGGCCACTGCGACCGTAACTACAGCCAGACCATATCGCCACAGTGTTCTCAGCATTTAATTGTCTCCGAATCCACAGCTTACACACATTTACGCAGATCACAACAGCGCAACTACTTTCTACTTTCCGCAAAAAATCGTAAGACCAATCCATCAACCGGCGAGCACCATACACAAAAAAGGAGGGAATTCTTATGCCATTGAGGATGCTCCAGCTTCATCGCTTTATGAGAGCGGTCATGGTTCTGTTGGTGTTGGCAGGCGCAAATTCCATTCAAGCGCAGGTCACTACCGGCACCGTTCGTGGCGTCGTCAGAGATCAGGCGGGCGCGGTAATCCCCGGCGCGACCGTGACGATCACGGATCCAAACACCAAGACATCGCAATCCGCGGAAAGCGGAAGCACGGGCGAATATCAATTCAATAATTTACTCGTCGGCACTTATGTCATCACTGTTCAGCCCCCGGCTGACTCCAATTTCAGCACACTCACGTTGAACGACGTGCGAGTGAAGTTAAATGAAGTCACCGATGTGCCATCGGTCCTGCAACCCGGCGAAGCCACCGCGTCAGTTACCGTCTCAGCCGGTGGCGCAGAACTCGTCGACACAACCACACTCAATCTCGCCAAGGACTTCAGCTCGCGACAGGTCGTCGATCTGGCGCAAACAGGAGAAGTCGGAGGCATTTACAATCTGGCCCTGATTTCGCCAAACGTTGTCAGTGGTGGCGGCGTCGGCGTCGGGACCGGAGGTTCAGTTGGCGGTCAACGGCCGCGCGACAATGATTTCATTGTTGACGGCATCGACAACAACGACAAGGCGGTTTCGGGTCCGCAGATCTACATCTCGCCGGAATCAGTTTCCGAGTTCAACCTGTTAACTAATCAGGCTTCGGCTGAATTCGCTCGTTCGAGTGGCGGACAGTTCATTACCGTGACCAAATCGGGCGGTAACGATTTTCACGGTTCGGTGTTTGAGTTCTTCCGTAACAAAGACCTGAACGCCCTCGACAACCTGCAAACGCTTTCCGGACTAACACGCGAAACAAATCCGCGTCTCGATCAAAATCGTTACGGCTTCAACATCGGCGGGCCACTTTATCTGCCCCGTTTTGGCGAAGGTGGTCCATTCACGTATCCGTGGAGCGGCAAAAACCGGCTCTTCTTCTTTTTCCAGTTTGAACAGCAGGGACTTGGCCAGGCGGCGTCGCCCGGCAACGTTTCGGCGCCAACCGCGGAAGGTCTCGCGATGCTTCAGGGACTCTCGGGCATATCGGCAACGAATCTCGCGCAGTTCAGGCAGTTCGTTCCGGTCGCGGCGACCAACAACGCGGGAACGATTCCGATCTGCGCGGTTTCGCGCGATGCATCGGGCTCGTGTCCTGCGAGCAGTCTTCTGAATGTTCCGGTCGGAAACATCGCGTTCGCTGCACCGAATTTCCAGAACAACCGCAACATCGTCTTCAACCTTGATTTCACGCAAAGCAGCAAGACCGTGCATCACTCGCGCTTTATCTTCAATCGTAATCGAACGATTGACAACCTCGCGACTTTCCCGGACTTCTTTGCGTTGTCTCCAGTCGACGGCCGGCTGTTCTCTTACACGCTGATTCACAATTTCACTCCGAAACTAACCAATGAAACACGTCTAGCTTACCGCCGGTACGTGCAGCGTTTTCCCGTTCCTGATTTAGCTTACCCGGGCCTGGACCAGTATCCGAATCTCGACTTCGACGATCTCGGTTT
>DATNJO010000840.1:0-3638 GCA_035603895.1 Pyrinomonadaceae bacterium | reverse complement strand
TGAGCACGGTTCTCGGCAGGACGCTGACCTTCGTCGGCAGTGGCACCGCCAGTCCGATAACGTCTCAGAATGGAAAATCTGAGGTCGAACCGTTCGTTCGTGGATTTGGAGGAGCCATGCCGCAACTGCCTTTGCAAGCTTCCGATCGCGCTTCGGCGGCGCTCGAAAACAATCGTGCCAATTTGATGGCCACGCCCGGTGTGATTGGCGCGGGCGTTGGCGCAACATCAGAGAACGACACTGAAGCGGCGATTGTTATTTACGTCGATCGCACGTCGGGCCACAAGCCGGTGTTTGCGCCGTCACTGGACGGCGTCGCAGTGCGCGTGGTCCATACCGATCCGTTCGTAGCGTTTTAGTTTGCTTTCGCCATGCTGGGGCTAACGAACCGTTAGCTCCAGCGTTTCCCCAGCCTCACGCTATTTACATTTCGCCTACCCCGAACTAGGATCTGCCTCGCCCTGGAACCTTCTTAGAAACGATTCAGTCCTTTTTTCCCATTCTCACAAAGGAGAATCTAACGATGCGATTCAAATCAAAGTCCTCCAATGGTTTTCAAGTCTTTGCAGTCAGTGGAGTCAATACGATCTCATTCGGCGTCAACGCGAGTGCCGCTGCGCGAAAGGGTCTACTCGGATTTGCGGTTGAACGTCACGATCTGACGGAAAACGAAAAGCGCGTGATGCCTGGTTTTAAGGTCTTTCGGTCGGTCGTTCCTAATCCGTCACCAAAAACAGAAGTCAGCACGTGGGACCATCCGGTCCAGAGTTTTGTTTGGGACGACTTCACCGCGAAGCCGGAGCATTCTTACAAGTACGTATTTCATCCTCTGAAAGGCTCGCCCAAGAATATCGACCGCAGTACGAAACCGATTCCGATCAACGTGGAAACCGAACCGCTCTTTTCAAAGAACGTTCACGACATCTTTTTCAACCGCGGCGTGGCAAGCAGTCAGGCATATCAGCGACGCTTCGGAGATCTCAAACCAAACGAATTGCCAACCGAAAAAGGCAAAGAGGCGATTCAGTGGCTAACCCGCGAACTGGATGATGCGATTCTGAAATTCATCAAAAGCGCGAAGAAGGGCGACAGTCTGCACGGTTGTTTTTACGAGTTTCGCTACCTGCCGGTGGCCCAGGCGTTCAAGGAAGCGATCGATCGCGGTGTCGACGTGAAGCTGATCGTCGATGGAAAGGTTAACGGAGACCCGGAGAAAAAAGCGGGCGAGGAAGGGGCGAGCTTCCCGCGCGAGGACAATCTCAAGACGATAAAAGATGCCCGCATTCCCAAAAAGAATGTAACTCTGCGTCAGGCAAAACCCACGAACATTCAGCACAACAAGTTCATCGTGCTTTTGCGTAAAGGCAAACCGAAGGAAGTGTGGACCGGCTCGACCAACATTTCGCTTGGTGGCTTCAGTGGGCAGACTAATGTCGGACACTGGGTGAGAGACAATGACTGTGCGGAACACTTTGAAGCTTACTGGCAACTGTTGAAAAAAGATCCGGGAGCAATCGCCGGTTTGGAACGTGCCGAAGCGAACAAGGCTAACAAGGCGCTGCGCGATGCCGTGGGCATGTTAAGAGAGGTGCCCGAATCGCTCGAGGATGTTGCGGAGGGTGTCACGACGGTTTTCAGTCCGCGGGCCGGACTGAAGATGCTCGATCTCTACGTGAACATGGTGGACTCAGCGAGTGCCTGTTCGTGCATTACGCTGGCATTCGGAATCAATGCCGCATTCAAGCAGAAACTGATCGACAACGATCCGCTGAACGCGATCGTATTCATGTTGCTCGAAAAGAAAGACGCCCCAAATAAACGGGCCACGGACCCGTTTGTTCCCCTGACAACTCGCAACAACGTATACCAGGCGTGGGGAGCTTTCCTTGATGACCCTGTTTACCGTTGGGCCAGGGAAAAGAACAACCGGATTCTTCAACTCAATTCGCACGTCGCGTATATCCACTCGAAGTTCTTGCTGCGCGATCCGCTGGGCGAGGATCCGCACGTGGTGACGGGCTCGGCTAATTTCAGCAAAGCGTCGACCAACGACAATGACGAGAACATGATCATCATTCGCGGCGACAAGCGCGTGGCTGATATTTATTTCACCGAGTTTAACCGGCTCTTCAATCATTACTACTTCCGGTCCGTGGCGGAGTCGCTCAAGGACCAGGGGCAAAAGTTGAGTTCAGACGGGAGTTTGTTTCTGTCCGAGACGGCTGAGCCGTGGTTGGAGAAGTACAAACCGGGAACGCTGCGGTCAAAGCGGCTGGCACTTTACACGAAGATGCACGGCGCGCAGTTGATGTAACTTTTTGTGGCTGCGTTTTGTGCCTTTTTGTGGCATAAGATCGGGTTCATGGAACTTCCTGTGAATCCGACGATTCTGCCGATGCTGGCTAAGCGTGTCTCGGAGTTGCCACGCAGCGGTGAGTGGTTGTTTGAGCCGAAGTGGGATGGGTTTCGTGCGCTCGTTTTTCGCGACGGCGATGAAATCATGATTCAGAGCCGTGATGAAAAGCCGCTCAATCGCTACTTTCCTGAATTAGTAGAGACTTTAAAAGCGCAACTTCCGAAGCGTTGTGTGCTCGACGGCGAGGTAGTAGTTGCCAAAGATGGCGCACTCGATTTCGACGCGCTCCAACTGCGCATTCATCCCGCGGAGTCGCGCATCAAACTGCTTTCCCAACAAATACCAGCGTCGATCGTCTTCTTCGATCTGCTTTCAGACGGCCGGCGCGATCTGCGCGACCAGCGTTTCGATAAACGCCGGCAACAGTTGGAGTCGTTGCTTGCGTCTGTTGGACCACCAGTGCACATAACGCCTGTGACGACGGATTTTGCAACGGCGTCGGATTGGTTTCGACGTTTTGAAGGCGCCGGGTTGGATGGCGTAGTAGCGAAACCGATCGCGGGCACTTACGAACCGAACAAGCGCGTGATGCTGAAGGTGAAGCACGAGCGCGATTGCGATTGTGTGGTGGCGGGATTTCGTTGGCACAAAAAAGGCGAACGCACGCGAATCGGTTCGCTGTTGTTGGGGTTGTTTGACGACAAGGGATTTCTGCATCACGTCGGTGTGTGTGCGAGTTTCAAGGACGAGAAGCGTATTGAGTTAGTTGAGTTTCTGAAGCCGTATCGCAAGGACGCCCTGGATGATCATCCGTGGAAAGCGTGGGCAATGGGTGAGATGGACGGCGGCCGGCGCATTCCTGGCGCGCAGAGTCGTTGGAGTGCGGGCAAGGATCTGTCGTGGGAACCGTTGCGCCCTGAGTTAGTGGTAGAGGTGGCCTACGAACACATGCAAGGCGATCGTTTCCGTCACACGGCCCAATTCCGTCGGTGGCGCGCCGACAAGAAACCCACCGACTGCACCTACGAACAACTCGAAGTCGTCCCACCCTACGAGATCAAACAAATCTTCGGCAGCTAGCTTGGGTTGGGCCAAGCCCGATCCAGGGGCAGAGCCCCGCCTCACATCCGGCGGTAGAGCCGTAACTCTCCATTGTCGATGCGCCCGGTAAACTTTGAGGCAAAGCCTTTCGAAGATAGCGTTCCGCAACGACTGCCGGTGTCTCCAGGTTGCGGCGGTGTTTGAGATTGAGGGCGAGACGGATGAACTGGGCCATGGACCA
>DATNJO010000839.1:0-8780 GCA_035603895.1 Pyrinomonadaceae bacterium | reverse complement strand
TGCCAATATCTTCATCACCGGGTACTCCCTTCATCGTCAGGTTTTGAGTCAGCCCGCAAGGGTCAAACTCGTCTCGTTGGATATTCTCCAACTTTTAACCGACTTCGGGAGACCCGGCTTCATAGTTTCTGGGCTGAAATTGGACAACGCCTTCGGCGTATTTGTGACCCAAACTTACACTCGCTGGCAAAGCCTTAACGAACGCATGCGCTCTCGCTAGACCTTAACGAACCGCACGCGCACGTAGTAAACTGCCGGACGCTTTGCCCAGAACCAGGACCACAATCACAGGAGGTTTTGCTTGAAACATAAGACCCGGCTGACGTGTGCCTTCATAATCGCACTTACGCTTATCGCCTTGCAGACGTCCGCAAGCACCGCAAACACGAACATTCAAGACCAGCCAACCATCGCTAAAGACTCGATCCAAATCACTGCGTTCACTTTCAACGTCTACAAAGGCAATTACGACAACTGGAGTTGGGTGCCGCGGATGCAGTTTCGCGTAAACGGCCCAATCGAGAGTGGCAGCCAGCTTTACGTCGAGTTCAGCACGCCGACCGGTCCGTGGGTCAAGTTTGACTGCTCGACCAACAACATCGAAAAGGGCTATTGGTGGAAGACCGAGTGCGGCGGCCGCGACATTCCCGAAGACAAAGGTTCCCTCTACACCGGCCCGGTGAACTTCACGATCAAGATGCGCAACGAGCTACAAGGCTCCGACGTGACCATGTTTACCGGCAAGATGAAAGTAGCGAAAGCACACTCGAACGAAGTTGGACCAAAGGCCGCTAACAAGTGGGTCTACTTCGTCGATCACGATTGGAACCTTCCGATCGGTTACGTCTACCTGACGCCTGCCGACGTCCATGGCTGGAAAATGCCGGACTTCCATGTGGCGTTTTGGGTGCGTGGTGATGCATATAAGTTCGACCCACACCTGTTCTATCAGGGCAAGGAAGTGGGCAAGAAGATGTACGAAGGCACGGAAGTCGGCCGAGCGGGTTGCGAAGCGGTGATCGAAAACAACACGACGCACTACGTCGAAGATGCGGTGCCACAGAAAGCGAAGTGGGCGCGCGTCGAGTGTGATTTCCCAAACATCAAAGGCAGCAACACGACCGGCGAAGCCCCGAGCATCTTCGGCCCGATATTCACGCTCGCCGACAATCCCGGCGAATACGAATTCAAGTTGCTGTGGAACAACAAGCTCGCGCGGTCGATCAAGTTTACCGTTCAGCCCGGCGGGAAGTTTGACAACGGCATCGCCTCGTCAAACAAGCTCGGTTCCGAAATCGTAATCGTGCCGGTGCAGATCATCGGCGACCAGGACGGCGTATGGAACAAGGCAGCGTGGAAAACTGACGCATTTTACGGTAACCCGCTGACTGGATTCACCGCGTTGCCGTAAATAATCTGTAACCTGGACCGCGCCAATTGGGTGTAGAATGCGGCGGCATGAGTGATTCCACTTGCACACTCTCCGCCGGCGAAGAGATTGCCAACAGCATCAGCCACGGTCTTGGGCTGATCCTGGCTCTCGTCGCACTGCCGGTACTCATCGTTTCCGCGATGCGTGTCGGCAGTACGCATTTTATGGTGGGTGCATCGGTGTTTGGCGCGACGATGGTGCTGCTCTACCTCGCGTCCACGCTCTATCACTCAATCGCACATGAACGTGCCAAAAATCTCTGCCGGCTCTTCGACCATAGCGCGATATTTCTGCTAATCGCCGGAACGTACACGCCGTTCACCCTTGGCGTGTTGCGCGGCGTGTGGGGTTGGACGCTGCTCGCGATTATATGGATTTTGGCGATCGCGGGCATCATCGTTAAAGCGTTACCACGCACACGGCATTCGTGGATCTCGATGGTCCTCTATCTCGTGATGGGCTGGCTCTGCGTCGTTGCGATCAAACCGATCATGCAGCTCGTACCTATGCCCGGCATTGTCCTGATAGCAGCCGGCGGCGCCTCATATATGAGCGGACTCGCATTCTTCGGCGCGCGCCGCCTGCGCTACAACCATTTCATCTGGCACCTCTTCGTAATTGCAGGAACGACCTTTCACTTCTTCGCGGTGCTGTGGTACGCGGCAGAGTAGCCACAAGAGGCACAAAAAGCACAAGAGGCACAAGAAGGACAAAATCAGTAACGAAGCCCTTTTTGTCTTTTGCTCCTTGTGCCTCTTGTGGCAAGAGCGCCTCAAGTCCTACTTCGACTTATACTGAAACGTGATCTTCGTCTCCTCACCGAGCACCAGTGGACGCACGAACCTATAAGACCGGCCACTGCGCGGCACTTCGATGCGCACCGGAAGAATGCCCGCGACGCGCCGTTGTAAATTGACCACGTTTTGAGAAGGTGAGTTTTGCAGACCCTCATCGCCTCTGCCTTCCGAGGACTTGTTCTTGCGCACCATCTCCTCAATGCGACGATTCTCGCGGTCCAGGCCATCGAGGCTCATGTCGGAGGTGACGGTTACGGTCGCGGCTACGGTCCCGACTTGCAGCGTATTTCCCATGCGCACCGCGCGAGAACCCGAGTAGTAAAAATCCTGTTGGGACGCCTGGAAACCTGGCGAAGAGATCTTCACCTTCACTGGTCCAGGTGGTAAACCGGCGATCACCCAGCGGCCTTCGCTGTCCGTGCTCGTGTTTAAAGTCGACCCTGTTTGTGTTTCCACTGTCACTTCCGCGCCAGACACGACCGCACCGTTTGGATCTACCACGATGCCGCCGATCTCACCGGGCTCCAACACGCTGAGATCGTTGCGCGTCCAGATCCGGTTATCGACTTCAGTCAACTCATCCTCGTCGGTCAAAAAGTTCTGCGCCGCAGCCGGAAAAACTTCCGCCGACAGTGCATTGCCGCCGAACTGTTTCACTTCCAACCGTTCCGGCAGCGAAACTTCCCACGTCAGCAAATTGATCGGCACGTCCAGACGCGGCAGGCCCATGTCGTACGATCCGTTTTTGCCAAACCGGGTGCCCGTGCTCAAGTAAACAAACGAGACCGTGTACGCTCCCGATGCATTCATACCCGCGCGCAATAGCGGCACGCGAATGCCGTCCGTACCCTCGACCGGCTTCACTGTTTGGCCTGCCACTTCGGCCGTAAAAAGCTGTGCGCCCGGTGGCAGTTCGACTTTCACGAACGGCTGCGAATGGTTGCGAATTTTCAACGTCACTTCAGTTAACGATCGGCCTTCGACGTTCGTCAACGTTGTCACCGTCGCGCGTTCGGCGACTGCGGAAAGCACGTCCGCGTCGGAAAATTGTTGCCACTCGAGCTCCAGCTTGGGCGCGTCAGTCGCTTTGCGGTTGTAACGAAACGCCGCTTGCAACGGAAAATGCGACAGCGATCGCGTGATCGCATTTGCTTCGCGCACGTCCATGCGGCGCAAGCCATCCGACTCTTTCGCTCTCAACTCCATCGCGCCGATTCCTTCAACCAGTAGCTCGCCCGTCTCGCGTTGCGCGCCTTCGAAGGCAAACAGCGGTGGCTCTGCTTTCGGTTCGCCATGCGTGCGCTCGATGGCGATCAGAAACTGGTGATTGCGTTTTGCAGGATCGTGAACTCGCAGCGTCAACACACCCGACGACAGTTCACTCGATTCCAGCGAACTACCCGAAGCCGCAGTCAGTTCGTAACCCGCCGGGATCGGCACTTTGAACTCCGCCGCTTCGCCCTGGATCACATTTACGTCGCACAATGCGGTGAGTCGGAGTTGCGAATCACCAACCGAAACGACGCTCTTGATATCGGAAAGAAAACGAACCTCACGTTGCGCAACGGGCGCGGCGATTTCTCGCGTGGTCCACCAAACTCGCGCTGCTTTACCAGGTTCGAGCGAGGCTTCGATCACGGTGTGACCGTTAACTGTGTCGCGTTTCGTGATGATTCCCGGTTCAATGTGAACATTCGCGTGATTGCCCGGCAGTTCCAAACTGAGCAGTGAACTCCCAGCCAGCGGCACCGGCAACATGAACGCCGCGCGGCCAGCATCGATCGTCAACGCCGACGCGACGCCGAGCGACACGGCAAACGGTCCCGGTCCATTCAGAATCGCGGCGTGATTCGATCCTTCAAGGAGTAACGGCAGCGGATTGCCCGACTGATCGGCTTGCAGAATGAGAAGACCGGTGGTCAGCGGAGCTTTCACTGGTCCTTTCTCCAGCGATGTCCCGTCGATGCTGACAGTGCCCATGAGCGTTTGGTTTTCGACGCGTAGTTTGAAGACCGCGCGCGTCAACACAAACGGCATTGGCGGAGCCTCGAGCAGTTTTGGTTTGCGCGTCGACATTTCCACGAGACGGTTGTATTCGGCGAGCGAGAGCGTCACCGTGCCTGCGGAAGCAGTGGTGGGAAGCGGCATCTCGCTGGTTGAGTTTCGCTGACCGAAGGCTGTCGCGGTCAGAAGTAAGATCAGAATCACGGCTGCGGGTTTCATCGGTCGCCTCTCTTTCTGTCACGTTGAAAGTCAAATTCCACGGTGGGCGTTTGGTTCTCGCCGGTCAGCTCCGACACTAAAAAGATCGAAGGACCAAAGTGCGGGAACACAACACGTAGCGGCTGATTGCGCGTGGGCCGGGCGCTTTGCTTGGTCTCGCGGACTTTGGCGATGAGTTGTTTCACTTCAGCCTGTTCCCCGGAGATCTCTCCTTCTGCTTGTTGCTGTTCGTTTGGAACGGGAGCTTGCGTCGTGCGCAGCGCTGACGAATCGGGCGGCGCATAAGTGGCAACGCGAAAACTCCCGGCCAAACCCGGCGACGGCGTCACACGAAAGAGCGGCGGGTGATGAAGCAGGAGATGTGATTTCGAAATCGGCAGGTCAACTGAGACGAGTGAGACGCGCGCGCGGCCACGGTCGGTCCACGGCGCGGCACGATCGAGGTAGGAAACTTCAACGATGAAAGGTGGCGCATCGCCGCCGGCACGTGACTTTTCGAGCGGCAATAAAAGTGAACCATCCGGTGCACGTCCCGGTCTAATCGGACGACCAGCTACAGAAGCGCTCCACAACTCCGCCCCTGGCGGCAGGGTCAGTTTCAGAAAGTTGCGCTGGTTGTTACGCACCGCGAACCGCGATTGGACCAACACTTTGCCGTCGACCGCGACGAGTGCGTTGTATTCAGCTTCTTCGATGTTTGCGGTGAGCACTGCCTGAGGCGTGTAACGCGCGACGTCCAGCGAGAGCGTGCGGATCGTCTTGCCATCGCCGGGTAGTAATCTGAACGCCAGCAGTGAAGGCGATTGGCGGTTCGCGATCAGTTGGCCCAACTCTCCGGCTTCGGCTTCTTCCAGTCCATTCGGCTTTCGATTCTTGATCTCGCCGGCGCCGAGCACTTCCACCCCGACGCCACCGGTCTCACGTTCAGCCGCCGGCAGGCGAATCAGCGGAACGTCAAGCTTACCGGCGCGCGGAATGCGCAGTTCGCCACTCAATGTGAACTTCACGCTGTTTTGAACGGGTTCGATAAACGAGACTTGCAGATCTCGATTCTTCACGTCCCAGTCAGCGACCATCGCGCCCGAGACTTGATTAATCGTGAACTGCTCCGGCAATTCGACGTGAACGTCCTGCGCCACGCCCTGCAACACGTCGAGCTTCACTTCAGCGCTGACTTGCGTTGCGTCTTCGCCGAGACCGACGAGTTGCGTGATCGCACCGCGCATTCTGAGCGGTTGATTCAGACGCGAATCGTCGACTTTGCGGCGCCACGCAAACGTAAGCGGCTCGTTACCTTTTCCATTCGCAACCCAGCGGCTTCCGGTTGTTGATTCCGAATGTTCGAGCAGCAGTCCGCCGGTGATGCGAACGTCGACGCCTTGTCTGACGAGTTCGATCTTCGCGTGCGAAACAGCGGAGTTGCTGACGGGCAGTTGCAGAATATCTGTGCCCGCGACTGTGGTCACCGGCGCGACGATCTTCAAAGTCAACACGGAGCGTCCGGTCTTCGACAACAACAGATCGAGCAGTCCGGGTCCCTTTTCTGCCGGCCGCGTGACGAGACTGACGGGTTTGCCGTCGAGTTGTGCGTCGCGCACCATCAAACCACCGGGCAGTGGCACACGCACCCAACCGTTCTTAATAACGTCAATAGTCAAACGAGCTTCACCGGTCGCGAGATCGCCATCGATCTTAAGGTCGTAGTCGATGCGCGAGAGCGTTGCTTCGACCGGAGGCGGCGCGGGTTCGGGCTCGGCCGGTGAGGCGGCGTGTTTGAGCGCGGTGTATTCAGAGACTTGCAGAACAACCCATCCGTCAGAGGGCGCGGCAGTTTGTGCACTAGCCGGCACTCCGCCGGCAAGTGCGATGGCAATTAAGACAAACTGCCACACGAACAGACGTAGACGGTCCATTGGACTTTCTCCTTTACAGAAATGTTCTTTAGTTTTCGGGAGACCTTGGCGAGAAATCCGAGTGCCGCGAGGTATGATGCGATGGAATTAAAGAAAGGTGTCCGAGGAAATGAAGCCCACAGAAAAGCCGCGCGTGAAGATCTGTTGCATTCAGAGTATCGCCGAGGCGTGGATGGCGATCGAGCACGGTGCTGCGGCAGTCGGGCTCGTGTCAGCAATGCCGAGCGGTCCGGGTCCGATTCCAGAAGAACTGATCGCTGAGATTGCGGCGAAGGTTCCGCCCGGTGTCAGTTCGTTTCTGTTGACGTGCCAGCAGGACACGGATGCGATCGTCGATCAGCAAAGACGTTTGCGTGTTAACACGATTCAGATTTGCGATCGTATGCCTGGTGGAAGCTATCGACGGTTGCGTGAAGCGTTGCCCGGTGTGTCGCTGGTGCAAGTGGTCCACGTTACTGGTCCGGAGGCTGTGGACGAAGCGATCGGGATTGCGCCGGAGGTTGATGCGATCTTGTTGGACTCGGGGAATCAGTCGTTGGCGATTAAAGAACTCGGCGGCACCGGACGCACGCACGATTGGCGTTTGAGCCGCACGATTAGAGAAGCGATCAACGTGCCGTTGTTTTTAGCGGGTGGATTGAAACCGGAGAACGTTGCGGAAGCGATTAGCGAAGTGCGGCCGTTTGGAATTGATGTTTGCAGCGGTCTGCGGATCGATGGGCAACTCGATCCGCAGAAACTCGCTGCTTTCTTTAAAGCCACGGACAACTGTGGCTAAAACGTTAGTTTAACTGCCAACTGCACCTGCCGCGGATCGCCCACGCCTTGACGCAAGAAGCCGTCGAAGTTGAAGAGACCGGGCGTCACCAGCGGGTTGATGTTGTTGGCGTTGTTGAAGGTATTGAACATCTCGATGATCGGAATCACCGCGAAACGTTCGTTAAGTTTGATTGGCCGTTGAATGCGCCAGTCAAACGAGAAATATTGATTGTCTTTGCGCGCGGTGTTGCGATTGGTTGCGGTGCGCGCGCCCGGTGTGATCGGTTGTGCGGTGCGACCCTGCACGCGGAAGTTACCCTCGAAACCCCAACCTATTTCGATAAACGTAAACAAGTTGAACCGGTGACGAATGTCGCGATCCGAAAGCGCGTAGTCAAGCTGGAGGTTGTTGATGTCAAAGGAGCGATCGGTAAACGGATCGCGTTCGTTTGAATCGTCGTCTTTGTCTTTCGCGAGGGTGTAGTTCCATTCGAGTTGATAACGGCGGCTGAAACGTTTTCTCATGCCGATCGTAAAGCCGTCGTAAACAGACTTTCCAACCGCACTCGTCACCATCGTCTCACCGAGAAACGGTGAGAAGAAGTTGTTGCGGTTGATGTTGAGAAAACGAGTCAGATGGACAGCCTTCGAATGGATGTAGTCGATATAGAGCGACCAATCGGTGGCCACTTCCTGTTCGAAGCCGACATTGACCGTGTAGATGCGCGGGTTGGCATAGTCGCGACTGAATACGCGGACGCCGCTAAAGCACGGGAACGGATTGCTGATTCCACCGGAAACGCAGGGCGTCACAGTTGATGGCGGCGTTACGACATTGGGCCAAACAGGAGTAACTCCGGCAATCGTCTGCTGCTGGACGCCGTTGGTCGTGATCGAACCGACTTGCGACAGCATGTTTTGCCGCGCGTAGAAGATGCCCGCGTTCGCGCGAATTACAGACTTGCCAGTTTTGGAGACATCCCACGCGAAGCCGAGTCGTGGCTGGAACTCTTTCTTCTGACTCGGCAATGTTCCGTCAGATGGAAAACGCGGATCGTTCAGGAAGATTCCGTAAGCCGTCTGACTTGGCGGCACGACCGGTTCCGGGAAAATCTGCGCTTCCCAACGTAGACCGTAGTTGAGTGTGAAGTTGGGCCAGATCCTCCACGAGTCCTGCCCGAAGAAGGCGATGTCTTCGTTGGTAATGTTCGACGCACCGGCAGCGTCCGTGGCTGGACCAGTCAAACCAGCGCCCTGCAAATAAAGCAGGAGTGGGCTACCGGTTGATGTTACGCCGACGCCTGTGCAGCTAGCCGGAGCAGTAACGAACGTTCCATCAGAGCAACCGATAGTGTTTGGACCAAACCCTCCGGCGGCGGCGGGCGAAGCATAGCGCAGGAAGCCATTCACACTGCCGAAGATGTACCGGCCCGTGAAGAAACCGCGAAACACTTGATCGTTTAGCGTGTGCAACCATTCGCCGCCGAATTTCATTGTGTGATTGCCACTGACGATCGAGAAGTTGTCTTTCACTTGAGTTCGCCACAAAAGTTCGTCAACGTTCGGCTGGAGGAAGAACGGATTGCCGAAACGGAACGTGGTCACGAAGCCCATCGCCGTATCCGCCGGAATGTTCGAATCAACTGCCGAGCGGGG
>DATNJO010000838.1:0-4187 GCA_035603895.1 Pyrinomonadaceae bacterium | reverse complement strand
CTTTGCCCGAAAAGTCCGTTTAGTTTCCCGCAAAGGCGCAAAGACGCAAAGCGCTGCCGCGTTTCTAAAGGATTTCTTTGCGCCTTGGCGCCTTTGCGGGAGAACGCCTCTTGCGCTGGCATACTTTTCGGGCAAAGCCAGTTCAACCTTTAGGTTGTTCTTCGAAAGCAAGCTAAAGCTTGAACTCAAAACGCACTTGGAATTCTGAATCGCGAGGAACGTGAATTATACTCGGGTGCCCCGATGCCGAATAGCGAAACATTTTTCATCACCGGCTTTCCTGGATTTATTGCCGATCGTTTACTCGAACGACTGACGCGCAAAGAGTGCCGCTTCATCCTGCTCGTGCAACCGTCGTGGCTGGATCGCGCGCGACACGAGATCGATCGCATTTCCCATCTGACTAACCGCGACATTGCTGACTTCCAGCTAGTTCAGGGCGATATCACTCAACCAGCGTTGGGCCTAACCGCCTCTGATTTGGCCGTCACTCGACAACAAACCACGCGTGTTTTCCATCTCGCAGCGCTTTACGATCTCGCCGTCGAACGCGAGCCCGCGATGCGCGTCAATGTCGGTGGCACGCGGAACGTTGTCGAATTTGCACGTACGCTTCCTTCGCTCCAACATTTTCATCACGTCTCAACGTGTTACGTCGCTGGCAAGCGTGAAGGCGTAATCCTGGAAACGGAGCTGCGTCACGACGCGGGCTATCGCAACTTCTACGAAGAGTCGAAATACCTCGCGGAACTCGAAGTTGAAGCAGTGAAGGACCAGTTACCGGTGACGATTCATCGTCCGTCGGTTGTGTGCGGTGATTCGCGAACCGGCGAAACGGTCAAATACGACGGCGTTTACTACCTGATACTTTACCTGTTGCACTTTCCGTGGTTGTCGTCAGTAAACATCGGCAACCATCGCGTCAGTTTGAATCTCGTGCCGGTCGACTTTGTCGTGGATGCGATGGCCGCGCTCGCCTTCGATCAAAACGCGATCGGAAAGACCGTGCAACTCTCGGATTCCTCGCCGCTAAGTACCAACGAGCTTTTCAATGCGATCGCGCGCTCGGCTAACGGAAAACGCTCGCGAATCACTGCCCCGGCGACGTGGGTGCGGTTCTTTCTCATGTTGCCGCCGTCGCCAAAGATCACGGGTCTGCCTCACTCCGCCGTGCCTTATTTCTTCGTGAAGCAACTCTACGATTCCACTCAGGCGCAAGCCCTCCTCAAACCCCACGGCATCGAATGCCCACAGTTTCCAGGCTACGTCGACAACATCGTAAATTTCGTAAAGGCAAATCTCAATTTAGCCACAGACGGACACAGATGAACACGGACTGAGTTAATCATTATTTCTCGACAGTCTGGAGTAATTCCCGCGGCTCACTTGACAGAATCTGGATTTAGAATTAGTCTAAATCCACTGTGAAGGGAACAAAAAAAGCCAGCGACCATAAATTGACTCCGCAGCGAGACGCGGTGTTTCAGGTGATCCGCGAACGCGAAGATCACCCGACCGCCAGCGATATCTTCGAAGCGGCGCGACGGCGTCTGCCCGGCATCAGCTACGCAACCGTCTATAACTCGTTGCGTTATCTGAAAGAAGCCGGCCTGGTTCGCGAGATCTCCTTTGGCGACAGCGCGAGCCGCTACGACCGCGAAATGGAACGTCACGATCATGCGATCTGTGACTGCTGCGGCAAGTTGGTTGATTTTCATCTCCCGGAAACAGCTGCACTAATGCAGGCCGCGGCCCGAAAATCCAGGTTCAAGGCGCAGTCGGTTCATTTGACGCTACGAGGGATTTGCCCTGATTGCAAAGAGTCGTCGTAGGCGCGTAACGGAATAATTCAACTTCTTTGGAGGATACATGACAGCAGCAACAGCAGTAGCAGCAGAAAAGGCGATGGTGGGCCAGCCCGCGCCGGATTTTGAAATGGCCTCAACGAAAAACATGGAGAAACTCAACGAGCCGGTGAGGCTTGCCGATTATCGTGGCAAGTGGCTCGTGCTCGTTTTTTATCCGCTCGACTTCACGTTTGTTTGTCCGACTGAATTGACCACGTTCAGCGATCGTTACCAGGACTTCGTGGACATTGGCGCCGACATCATCGGCATTTCCACTGACTCCGTTTACTCGCACCGCGCGTGGTTGAACACGCCGCGCGACAATGGTGGTGTCGCGGATTTGAAATACCCGCTCGCGGCAGATGCGACGAAGCAGGTCGCCGGCGATTACGGCGTGCTGATTCAGGACAAGGGCATCGCGCTGCGCGGTCTGTTCGTGATCGATCCGGAAGGCATTCTTCGTTACAAAGTCGTTCACGACTTGAACGTGGGCCGTTCGGCGGAAGAGACGTTGCGCGTGATCCAGGCGTTGCAAACCGGTGGACTTTGCCAAGCTGAGTGGAAGCCAGGTCAGAAAACTTTGAATCAATAACAACAACAAAGCCATCCACAGATTTCACAGGTTATCTGCGTAATCTGTGGATGGCTTCAGGGAAATAAATCATGGCGATGAAGATAGGAACAGAAATGCCGCGGCTTGACGGCGCGACCGAGTGGTTTGGTGGCACGCAGGCGCACGCGGAGTCAGAAATCACGGGCCATCCGACGCTCGTTCACTTTTGGTCGATGAGCTGCGGAATTTGTAAGGACAACTTGCCGCGCGTAGGACAGTGGCGCGACGAGAAACGACTTCAGGGATTACGCGTTGTCGGCATTCACATGCCGCGCTACGAAACCGACACGGACGTCGAAAAGGTGCGTGATTTGATCAGCCAGTATGGGATCACCGAGCCGGTCGCAGTCGATAACGAACACAAACTCAAAGACGCGTTTCACAATCACAACGGCTACGTGCCGGCGTATTACCTTTTTGACGCGGAAGGCAAACTGAAGAGCTTCGCCGCGGGTGAGCGTGGCCTGGATATGTTGAAGTCGGCGTTGGAGCGACTTTTGCCGGCTGAGGAAGTAGCGGCAGTGTAGGTCCGATAGGACTGATAGGACCTATTGCCCGGCGAGAAGCTCTCCTAACCGGAGCAGCAAATACAAACTGACGAACGCGCTCGCCAACGCGAGCGCGATTAGTCCGAGAATAATTCCTCCCACAAACAACCAATCGCTCATTCTTCCCGACCGTGCTTCTTCAGCAGATACGGTCGCTCGTTTTTTCAGCAGATCGATGTTTTTGTGGTTCGACTTCCACGCCGCATCGGCGAGGTCGCCAACGAAAGGGATCGAACCGGCGAGGTAATCAAACGCGATGTTTAGTCCCATTCTGGCCAGCGTCACCTTCGGCACGCGATAACGAACCGCAGCGGCAAGGATGTAGAACGAGACCAGCGAAGTCGCGGTATCGCCGAACCCCGGAATCAATCCGATCAGCGCGTCGAGTCCGAAACGCCAGCCGAGCACGGGCACACGAAACAGATCGTCCATCAGCCAGCTCAGGCGTTCGAGACTCGTCTCAACGTTCGTGTCTTGCGAGCTGCGGGCGCGTGCAATCGGCAAACTGTCAAAACTTAAAGCTTTCATCTCAGTTCAATTCATAGCCACAAAAAAGCACAAAAGGCGCAAAATGTGTTCACAAAACCTTTTGTGCTTCTTGTGCCTCTTTGTGGCTCATCTCAACGAATACGTGTCATCTGTTGCCAGAAAAATTTCCCAACTTTACCCAGCGCCGTCAGAGCATTTTTGTCGTTGGAACGCGCCGGGGCTTGCTTCGACTGAATTCCCAACGACGTCGCCAACTCCTGATCGGGGGGCGCGATGTCCTCGTCACCTCGCTTGGCCGTGAGCCAGCGGGTAAATGTACGTCCGATCATCCGCCTTTGTTCGACCGGTGCTTCGGCGACGAGCGCGATCCGCAAGTCTTCAAGCTGCGCGATCTCGTAGAGATTTGCCTGGTAATACTTCCGCAACGCCGCGAACACCTTTTCTTCGCCAAGCGTGCGCTGAAGATCGACGAACATCAACGCGCCCTTCGCGGTGACGATCGCGGCATACTGAAACGTGTTGCGGTACTCGCGCGACGGCCGGTTGGCGTCCATGTCGTCGCCGCCAAACGTCCGATACATGCGATAGACACCGCGCACCTGATCGTCCAGCACCGCGGTTGCTCTTTCCGCACCGTACATCTGTTGGTAGTAAAGCAGCGACGACCAGCACGACAGTGCTTCATCGAGT
>DATNJO010000837.1:0-2537 GCA_035603895.1 Pyrinomonadaceae bacterium | reverse complement strand
AGGCGTGCTATCGTGATGATTTTCAAGGGCGTAGCACGGGTCGAAGAACACAACGGCCACGTACTTCATTCGCAGAAACTTGCTATTCATGCGCCCTCGGTGATTCGACTCACCGAGTACATTCATATTCCTTTCGAAAGGCGCTCGCTCTCGCGAAAGAACATCCTGCTGCGTGACCACTCGACCTGCCAGTATTGCGGCAAGCAGTATCCGCCGTCGGAGCTCACGCTCGATCACGTCCAGCCGCGCTCGCGCGGAGGGGAGTCGGCGTGGGATAATCTCGTGGCCTGCTGCAAGCGATGTAACCACAAGAAGGGGAACCGCACGCCGGAAGAATCCGGTATGCACCTGCTTCGCAGACCCCGTGGTTTCTCGCTACACGTTAACCGCCAGATCATGCGGTATCTTGGACGAGCAGACGAGACCTGGAGAAAGTACCTGTTTTACGAATCGGACAATCGGGAATAATTAGCTCAGTGGCCGTTCAAGCGACCATCTGAGAGAAGAGGAAACTATGACCCAAACAATGCTGGCAATCGCAAACCTCGGACCCACAGAGATGATCCTAATCGTGGCGGTGATCTTTTTGCTCTTCGGCGCCACCCGTCTGCCGCAACTGGCAAAGGCGTTGGGGCAGAGCAAGAAGGCATTTCGTGAAGGTATCGAGGAAGGCGAAAGAGAAGCAGTATCAGCACCACGGAAAGAACAGGAAAAGTCGGCGTAGCGGCTGTTGGCAGACGGCTTAGCTTACTAATCCCAGCTCAGTGACTGTGTTCCTTCTGCCCTACAACTAAAGTCGCTTTCACCGAAAGTGCGAATTCCGCCTCATGCCGTTCTTCATTGATTAATCGGGTGATTTCGCCGAACAGGTCTGCCCGGTCGGTCTCCGGAACAAGCGCCAGCCATTGCTGCATCAAAAACTCCGCGACGAGCGGCGAACTGAGAAACTGTTCGCCGGAGTCGTAGTCAAACTCCTCGATCCGCGTCCACGACGCGATGTCTTTCAGTCCCTGGTCTTCGGCCATCCGCTCTACGTCGGAAACTGTCGGCAATTCGGTAATCAATTGCTCGACGGCGCTTTCGCGGTCCAACAGGCCGGCGTTGTGCAACGCTTCCCAGTAGATCGAGAAAAACTCGCCGAAGCTCGAGGCGGTCGGCAGTGCGAGTGCGATCGTCGCGCCCGGCGCCGCTACGCGCACCATCTCGGAAAACATCTTGCGAAGTTTCGAGCGCGAGACTAAAGAAGCATTCCCGATGACGACATCGAAACGATTGTCAGGAAGATCGAGATTGTCGAGTTTGGCGATACGGAATTCTGTTTGTTCGTTTGTTGCTGTGGCTTTGGCTTGGGCCAGTTCGATGCACTCGGAGTTTTCGTCTACGCAGAGCAGCGAGAGCTTGCTGCCGCCGCGTTCCTGAAGCGCCATTGCATGGCTGCCGGTTCCTGCCGCCACGTAGAGTGCGCGTCCTTCGTTCGGCAGCGGCACGTGCTCGTCGATCAGTTCGGCGAAACGCTCGCCCCAGTCGGGCGCGATAAAGAGGTCTTGAATAAAAGCGAGTTCCTTGTCGGTCTTTGTGCTACTCACCATTCGTTCCCTTGGTCGTTTTGGGTTCTACGTCTTCTGGATTGAAATACTTTCTGCCGCGCAGTTGCTCCGGCAAACATTCCATCTCTTCCTGGGCTGCCGGATCGCTGTGCACGTAACGATACTCTTTGCCATAACCGATATTTTTCATCAACGGCGTAACTGCGTTGCGCAAGTGCAACGGCACTGGCACGCGCGCGGTTTCGGCAGCGTCGTTCACGGCCGCGTGATAAGCGTTCTTCACCGCGTTCGACTTCGGTGCCTGCGCGAGGTAGATCGCTGCTTGCGAGAGTGGAAACAGTGCTTCCGGCAAGCCGATCAATTGCACGATGTTAGCAGCGGCGGCCGCTTGGACCATCGCCTGCGGATCGGCGAGACCGATGTCTTCGGAAGCAAGGATACAGAGTCGGCGTGCGATAAAGACCGGATCGGCGCCGCCTTCGATCATCCGTGCGAGCCAGTAGAGCGCCGCATCGACGTCGGAATTGCGCAACGACTTAATCAGTGCTGACGCGAGGTTGTAATGTTCTTCGCCGCCTTTGTCGTAGGCGTAATGCGCGCGGCCGAGTGCTTCGATGATGGTTTCTTCAGTGACCGTGCGAAAGCCGTTTTCGTCTGGTGCCGTTGATTCGACGGCGGCATCGAGAGCTGTTAACGCGACGCGTGCATCACCGCCTGCGGCGTGCGCGATTCGCTGTAACAACGTTTCAGAGATGGACGGATGATAAGGCGCGAGACCGCGTTCGGTGTCGTTTAGTGCGTGTTGGAGAACGATTTGGATTTCGTCTTCGGATAGTTGATTCAGGACGAGCACGCGGCAGCGCGACAATAGTGCGCCGGTGACTTCAAACGACGGGTTTTCTGTAGTCGCGCCAATCAGCGTGACCGTGCCGTTTTCGACGGCGTGTAGCAGTGCATCTTGTTGCCCTTTGTTGAAGCGATGAATCTCGT
>DATNJO010000836.1:0-4899 GCA_035603895.1 Pyrinomonadaceae bacterium | reverse complement strand
ACAACTGGCCCAACCGCGTTCACCATTGGATTCCCACGTTGGACCATCCGTCGGCGAAAGCGACCGTCACGTTCAACGTCACTGCGCCCGCTGGTAATGAAGTTGTTGCGAACGGACGTTTGGACCACGTGCAGACCGCGTCGAGTGGTAGTCGCACCTGGACCTACTCGGAAGGCATGCCGATTCCGCCGTACTGCATGATCATCAGCGTGGGCCAGTTCGCGCGTTTGGAACCGAAGGAGCGTTCGGTCACGCCGCTTTGGTATTACGTGCCGCATAGCGACGGACCGTTGGCGATCAAAGGTTTCGCGCCTTCGATTCCGTCCTTAGCGTTTTTCAGCGAAACGGTTGCGCCGTATCCGTATGAGAAGCTGGCGATGATCGTCGGCGCGACGCGATTTGGCGGCATGGAAAACTCGAGTGCGATCGTTTTTACGAGCAGACTGTTTGAGCCAAGACCGCAGGACAGGATCAGCAAAACGTTTGGGACCCCGATAGGGACCGACGCTTTGATCGCGCACGAGATCGCTCATCAATGGTTTGGAGATTCGGTGACGGAGTCGACGTGGGCCGACCTGTGGTTGAGTGAAGGCTTTGCGACTTACTTTGCGGGCCTGTTTTTGCAACGACATGAAAGTGAAGAAGCATTTCAGGGATACATGAAAGAGGCCGCCACGACCGCGTTCGCTTACGAGAAGAGTAACCGCATACCGATTCACGATCCCGACACCGAAGATCTCTTCAAGCTTTTGAATGGAAACAACTATCAGAAGGGCGCGTGGGTGCTGCACATGCTGCGCTCGCGTCTCGGTGATGAAGCGTTCTTTCGCGGCATCCGCAGTTACTACGCGGCGCACGCCAACGCGACCGCAAGCACTGAAGATCTTCGCACCGCACTCGAGAAAGCTTCGCGCCAGGATCTACGCGGGTTCTTCCAGCGCTGGGTTTACGACAGCGGCCATCCGCAGTATGAGTTGTCGTGGGAATTCAGTTTGAAGAGCACCGGGTCAGGCAGCGGTGCGTCGCGCACTCGCGAGTTGCGTCTGACATTGAAGCAACTGCAACCGGGCAACGTCTTTCTCGATCCCGTGCCGATCGTTATCACGACACCAGCCGGCTCACGCGACATTGTTCTCAAACCAACAAGCAAAACAACCGTGGAAACCGTCCAGATCCGCGAGCAACCGACGGCAATCGAAATCGATCCGCACAGCACGTTGCTGAAGGAAGCGAAAGTCGTACGCGGTTAATTCCAGTGGCTTATGTTGCGCCGAAAGTGGCGGCTGTTTGACACGCCCGTCTTGCTTCCCTATCATCCACCATCGTCGGGGCGTGGCTCAGCCTGGTAGAGCGCACGGTTCGGGACCGTGAGGTCGGAGGTTCGAATCCTCTCGCCCCGACCAGTTAAATCAACTATTTACGGCGATCGGTAACGGTCGCCGTTCTTCTTTTGTGGCAGGATTGTGGCAGAGCCGATTGCGGACGATTCTCACCGCTTCAACCGCAGCTCGCTTAGCTCTGTCCGTGGCGTGTGTATAACGTCTAGTAGTTTGCGGATCAGAGTGTCCCATCAGATCGGCAATCGTCGCCTCACTGCAACCCGCTTCCGCAAGCCTTGTACCGAACGTGTGACGCAAGTCATGCCAATGCAGGTTTTCAATCCCAGCTAACTCACAAGCCGTCCCGAACGCTGTCTTGACGTCGGCATAAGGCTTGGCTGTGTCGGGATTGATGAAAACGTGTCCTCCGCCGCGAGTGGTGCGTCTGATTTGTTGCAACGTGCTTCGCACGTCTTCGTTCATCGGCACCGAATAGTCTCTTCCCGTCTTGGAATTCGGCACGTAGATCAATCCACGTTGGAAGTCGATCTTTTCCCACGTCAGATTGAACAAATCACCGCGCCTCATACCCGTGCCGATCGCAAGAACGACGAGCGGCAGCAGGTGTCCACGAAGACCTGTCAAGACTGATAAGAGTCTGTGCTCCTCATCGTCTAACAAGTAACGTACACGCTTGTTGTTCTCCGGTAACAGCGAGACCTCCACGCACGGGTTTTTGTCAGTCACTCCGTATTTGATCGCGAGTGAGAAGATCTTGGAGAGTATCTGTAACTCTCGATTTATTGTCGAGGGCTTTCTGGTCCTTCCATTCTCTAGTTCCAACTCTCGACGCTCCTTCTTGTACTTCTCAATCAACAGCGGCGAAATCTGCGCAAACGTCTTGCCCTTAAGACTCTTGCTTTCGTAGATCATCGACAGTTTGTACTTCTCGTTATTTTCGAAAGACCGCTTGTTCTCCCTGGCCCAAGGTCTATAAACCTCCTCTACAAACTTCTCGAAAGATGTCTCACCAGTCGGTCTACCGTATCGTCCTTCGTAAACCTCCTGGCGAATTTTTGTCTCAGCCTTTTGCGCTTGGACCTTGGTCCGTGCCTCAGGGAGAGCTCCCCGATACCGGACGCCGCGGATACAGAACGCGTAGTGCCATCTGTCTCCCCTTTTGTGAACTGGCATTCTCATAGTCCTTTCCCGAGGTGCAGCCACGGGCGCCGGCACTATACAACATGCTGAGGATGAATGAGCATCAATTTCATCTGTTCGTGCTGGCCTTGGTCCAAGCTAAGATCTCATCGAGATCAAAACGAAGAATGTTTGAGCCGGGCGGCTTTCGATAAGGAATTCGATTCTGCGCAACCATCTCATAGATCGTGCGCGGTTTGAGCTTCAGTAGCTCGGCAAGTTCGGCAACTTTCAGGAAGCGTGGCGCGTTCGCGATTTCTCGATTCTCCATACTTCATAGACCAGGGAAACTAGTTCAGAAAGTACAAACAACATGTGTGCCGTTTTATTGAACTCTGCATCTTGCTGTAATCGCATCAGTTCGCTAGATGAATCGCCAGTGTGTCCTTCGCAAGTGCACAGAATCCCGTTAACGACTGCCCAACATCCCGGCACTCGTGACTCTCGCAAGCATAGTCTTTGACTGACGCAAGCCGTGGTCTGGATTTGGCAAATCAGGGCCAAACTCTAAGGTCTAAATTGCTGATTGGAAAGGGGCTCACGCGGGATCTTAGAGTTCCTAAGAAATTTCCTTAGAGAGTTTAAAACTCTAATGTCTTAAGAGTCTACAACTTGACTCAATCTCAGTGCTCTGAAAAACGCGACTATCCTGTCCGCTCAATTAGGGTCACACTCTAAGGTCGAATGTACCGGTCTAGAGTCTCGCATGAAGCCTCATGTGGAACGGGCTTTGATCCAATGGTGCCTCTGCTGTCCGCGATAGTCATCACAAACAGAACCAAGGAGAGATCGGAGGTACCTGGTCAGGGAGCAATTCGGAAAGAGACGCTTATTCCTCAAGTATTGGTGGTTCAGGCTGGACTTCCAAGTAAGTTTATCGTTTGACGCTCTTGCGCGCCTTGCGAGGTCGCCCGACCTTTCGGTCCTTCACAGCCTCAAGGTCTTTCGGATCAATCAACCACATAATTCCGACTCTCATAGCTTTCAAGCGCCCGCTGGCGATCATCGCCCGCACTCTACTTGGCGTTACATTTAAGCGTCTCGCTGCCTCAGACGTGCTGATGAGCTTCATGGTCCAAAGTATACCATTTAGGCGAAATTATGCGCCCGCGCAATAATTTCTATTGACAAGCGAAAATCCACACTCCATAGTCACGCGCATCAAAAAGAGCGGGCTGGCGAGTGCAACGAACACTCGCCAACCCTACACAGCCGAATCCTTTCCGGTTAAGAAAGAGGACTCGACCATGCGTGATAATCCTAACACGGACAACGCTCCGCTTGATGCTGAGGACTGGCAGATCGTGTTTGAGCCTTATGCTCAATTTCCGATTCTGGCGCTCGTTCTCGCGCAACACCTAACCGCACTCCAAGACCTTGTACAAAGTGACGCAGAAAGGGCCACAGCCGCGATTAACCGTGCGGTAGATGAACTCTACAAACACAGTCAATTCCGATTTGTGAGTCTTGAACTGTTCCGCGCGACGGTCCAAGGGCGGCTTCCGGTCGACGTTGAAAATGTAATCAATGCTCTCGGAATAAGGACTTAGGAAGTGGTTACAAACGTCCAACGCCACTGCACCTTGCACCGAAGTTACAAGCCATTCGCGAGGACTTCGGGGTGAGCCAATATCGCTTGTCAAAATTCCTCCAAGTCGGACGAACGCGCCTATCTGCGTGGGAGTGGGGGCGACGGATGCCTAGCTGGTTCGTGCTGATACGCTATGCCAAACTCGCTGGCGTTCCGCTCGAATTCATTGTTGACGATGATATTGATCTCGACTACTTCAAACGCTATCTCACCGGGATTGATCGAAAGCGCGGTGAACTAAATCAGCCCATGGAACCCGAAGAGCATCGCATAGTGCTTTTCTGGCGCACGTCGAGCACGAGCGACCCAAAGCACGACGACAAGCTTCCGTGTCCCGGCTGTGGTGGCCCGCTGGAAAAGGACACCGTGTCGGGACGTTATATGTGCGATGACTGCGACCACGAGTGGGAAGGGTGGGAAGTTCTGGACAGCCTCGTTTGAGAGTCTGCCCGAAAACTGCTTAAGCTGCCCGCAACGTCAGCGAATTTTGGTACTTCTCGGGCAGGCCTGTTGAACTTCAGCCTAGCGGCATTAGACACGAGCCGCAGGCGAGTGCGGCCCATACGCAAGACGATCGTTCAAATAACTGATTGAACAAAAGGAATAGAAGGCGAGGCGTTTGATAAGACTGATTATGTTCGAGGCTTTGGGATGAACATAATCCGGTCTTATCAGACGACCGTCCTTATTGACCGCTTTGTTGCTCAGTGCTCCTCGTACAGGGCCGCGAGATCTTTAGCTGTCGACGAGAGGGACGCGAGGGCGTGAATGCCCTACTCACGAGACCAC
>DATNJO010000835.1:0-7153 GCA_035603895.1 Pyrinomonadaceae bacterium | reverse complement strand
GTTCCAGCCGCACGCGCTCGCCGAGCGGGACCAGTTTCGCGACGCGCAGATCGAGCGAGATGAAGTTGTGGGTCAAACCGAAATTGCGTCCCAGACTTCCACTCGTAAACTGCCCGCCGGAAATGATTCCCACACATCCCTGCGTGCCCGGCACACACAACGTGCCATCAGGCAAAACCGACGGACGATCGGTTTGGTTCGACTGGTCGTTGTTCGTGTCCTGATTGCTCAGGATGTTGAACGGACGGCCTGACGACCATTCGAAGATCGGCGCGATCGTGAAGTTTGAAAGCGCGCGATGGAAGCCACTCGCGCCGGACGATGCCCAACGGCTCGGCGAAGAGATCACGCCACTGAACACAAACCGGTGACGTTGATCGAAAAGCGAATCCGCACGCTCAGCGCCGAAGTTGCGATTGTCCTGCGGCAGCAAGAGCGTTTGCAGGTCGGATGAATCGTCGATCGAGTGGGACCACGTGTACGAAGCGAGAAACTGGAAGTGATGCGAGAAGCGCTTCTTCACATCCACGTTCAGCGCGTTATAGCTCGAGTTGCCGTCGGATGTTTGCGCGTTGATCGAACCGAACGGTGAAATCGTTCCCGGCGTGCGGAGCGAACCGGCCAGTGCGCCATTCAACACGGCGGGCGTCACGAGACCACCCGAAAGCGCCTGGGCCAAAAAGTAGTTCGGCGCACTCGGTCTGAAGAAGTTTGCGACACCGGCGTTGACGATGCGGCTGCCGAGATTACTGATCGGCGCCGCGACCATTCCCGGAATGATGACAGCGAAGGTCGTGCCGGCAGTCGGAAACGCCGCTGAGCCCGTCGGCGTCACCATGTTGAAACACTGAAGCGGCACGCCACCGGGACAGGGGAAGAACGGAATGGCCAGTGTGCTGCTGGACGGGATCGAAAACGCGACTGCTTCCGTCGTGGTTGTTGGATTGCGGCCGGCCCAGCGGCGGAAGTTCTGAATCTGAAGATCCGTGCGCGGCGCATTGACGTCGAGCGGATGCGGCAAGTGATGCGCGCCGACGAAAATGTAGCTGCCCGAGATCGTCATGTCGTTCGTCAGTTCGCGCTCAACCGTGAAGTTGCCCTGGTTCGCGTAGGCGTATTCAAAGTTCTTCTGCACGTGGAGCGTGAACGGAAGCACTGGTCCAAAACCGGGGAACGTTTGATCGTTGAATCGTTGGCGGCCGAATTGATACTGCGCTCCGGCAGCAACACCCGGCGTCACAACGCCCGGCGGACAGAGCGGATTGCCGCCACCCGGCGGGCAAACGGTTCCCTGAAACACCTGTACGGCATTCAGCAGATTCGTCGGCGCCGGATTACCTGGCGTGAGAATGCCTTGTTGCTGTTGCACCGCGTCGGCGATGTCTGAGTTGAACGCGATCGCCAGCAGTGGGTGGTCGTAGAACATTCCAAACGCCGCGCGGATGACCGTCTTGTTGTTGCTCGCCGGATCCCATGCGATCGCGAGACGCGGCGCCCAATTGTTCTTATCGCGCGGGAATCCCTGTTGCACGCCCATCGCGTCCTGCGCAGCAAGCACTTGATCGGCGGTGAGCGTGATGCCAGACAACGGGTCGCGCAGCGGCAACGTCGGAATCTGTTCGGTTATTTCGTAGTCGTAACGCACGCCGTAGTTCAGCGTCAGGTTAGGACGGACTTTCCACGAATCCTGCGCGAAGAACGCGATCGGCTTGTTGCTGATGCTGCTGACCGGATTACCGAAACCCTGAATAAAGTTTGCCGGGAAACCTAGACCGTACTGCTGCACTGAAGTGAAGTCTGGCGGCGGCTGCAACGATGGCGGCAGCGTACAAAGCTGCGCTATGAGCGTGCATGCGCCCAAGCCACCGAAGTTGAAAAGACCGGCGAAGTTCAACTCGAAGATCGCTTCCGGGATACGGACAAACGCAACGTCGCCGCCGAATTTGAAGTTGTGGTTACCGGCAACGACGTTCACGTTGTCGGTAAATTCATAACGCGTTTCCGTGCGCACCACCGGCGAGAACAACTCGCGGCCGATGAATGCGGCGCCGGAAATGTTGAAGGCGACCGCATCGCCGTTCTGCGATTTGAAAGTCGCACGGCGTTCACCGAAGTTGAAACGCGCTTCGTTGACGATGTTGTTCGAAAGTGTCGACGTTAGCGTCGTGACCGCGGAGAAGTCACGCAGAGTTTGAATACCGGTGCGCGAGAAATCGTTCTGGCCGAGCGACTGATTTTGCGACTCGACCTGAATGCCGGTAATCGTGCTCGGGTTGTAACCAAAGCGGAAGCTGAACTGATGCTTCGAAGTGATCAGATGATCGAGACGAAACGAATTGAACGTTGTTCGATCCGTGATCGGAAAGATTCGCTGAAGGTTGTTCAACGCCCGGAAAGCAATTGGTTGGCCCGCGGCGTTGGTCGTGTTAAGTGGAATCGGCGCGCCAGTCAGGAAGAATCTGTTGCCGATAACTGTTCCCGGAGTGAACGGCGCCGCAGTCGCGAGCAGCGGATTGAAACCGGTGAGCGCCGTGCTGCCACCACCTGAAGCGAGATAAGCGTACGCGATACCGAGTTGCGCTATCTGACCGCCCTGTCCGAGCAGATTGTTGATGTACGCTGCCTGTTCCGGCCGAATGTTTCTCAGTGTCTGCGCCGGAAAGCCGGGCGCGAGCGGCGGCAACGTAACTGAACCTGTCAGGCCCGCTGCGGGGTCGCTCGTAAAGAAACCGGACTCGTTGCGCCGGCGTTGTTCAAAAGCAAAGAAGAAGAAAGTTCGATCTTTATCGAATGGACCACCGATCGTGAAGCCATACTGCGTGCGCGTGAACGGCGGATCCTCGATCGGCGCGAAAGCGTTGCGCGCTTGAAAACTTCGGTGACGCAAAAACCCGAATACGTTTCCGTGCAGCTCGTTTGTGCCCGACTTGGTCACGACGTTCACGACGCCGCCCGCGGAACGGCCAAACTCCGGCGCGAACGAATTGGTAACCACCTGAAACTCTTGCACCGCTTCCTGACTGACGGTCGAGCGTGAAGCGTTCACGGAGTTGTCGGTGTTGTCAGCGCCATCGACTTGCACGAGATTGGAACGTCCGCGTTGTCCGCCGAAGTTCAAACCCGTCGTCGGCGCTGGTCCAATCGGACGACCGTTGTCGCGGCCGACTGTGGAAGTGGTCAACGCAAACGAAAGATAGTTTCGTTCGTTGATTGGCAGGTTGTTGATTCTCTGCTGATCGATCGTCGTTGCGACCGCCGTTTTCGTAGTTTCGACAACGTCTGATGTGGCGTCGGAGATCGTCACGCTTTCCGTGATCTGTCCCGCCTCGAGCACGACGTCGAAATTCGCAGTCTGACCGACTGTGACAACGACTTTCGTCAGCACTGCTTTTTTAAAGTTCGCTGCTTCGACGGTGACCTCGTAATCACCCGGCGGCACGTTGACGATTCGATAGAAACCTTCGTCGTTGGTCGTTGTATTGCGAGAGAAATTCGTCCCGGGATTACGAATGGTGACGTTCGCGTTCGGAACCACAGCGCCCGCGGCGTCTTTCACGGTACCTTGCAGGTCGGCGGCGTTCGATTGCGCCTGCCCCAAAGCTGCGCTTGTTGACACCAACAAGATCGCTAGCAGAGAGATTAGTTGAAATGATCCGGAAAGCCAGGACTTCAACGATACAAACATCGTCATGTTCTCCTTAACTAGTTTCGCGGCTTGGTACTCGCGCTCAAGATTCTTTGATTACGTTTCGCGCTTACCCTGGGACGGGAGCAGACTGAGAGACTACTACTGCTCAGACTTTGTACTCTAAAAAGCCTCGACGTGGCAAGAATTTACTGATTCTCGGATGTTCGAACGGGATGATGGTTTGCGGCAGGCGAGCGCGTGGCCCGAGCGACTCGATTTCGAAAGCGCTCGCTCGCGCCGAAGATCGCCACGCCCCATTCCGTCAGACGTGGGCGAAAAGCCGCGCGGCGCAGCAGACCGCAAATCCGCAAGCGTGAGTGAAACTTCGCGTTGTAGGCTGTTATGTAATCGGTGGCGAGCGTTGGTGTTTTCAGATCGTGACGATGCCGAAGAATCACTTCCGTGGCCAGTTCGCCGCTCTCGAGCGCCATCAGCATACCGCTGCCCGTGAACGGATCGATGAATGCCGCCGCGTCGCCAATCGCCAGCAATCCCTTTGCGGGCGTGGGGCTTTGCCGTCCGAAACTCTCCCAGGAAGCACTCAGCCATTCCGAACTCGTGGTTGCGGACCCGAGCGTGTAAGAGGCGCGGGGATTCTTCATCACCATCTCGCGCATCACGCGATCGGGATCCGAATTACAGCGCTTCACCTGTTCGGCACTGATGATGAAACACAGATTGCTTTCGCCCGACTCGATGCTGCTCAGCCCGCCGTACCCGCCCTTGTAAAAATAGATCTCACACGCGCCGGCTGCGACACGTGTGTTTTGAAAGTGAGCTTTGAAGGCGATCAGTTTTGGTTTTTGTTTGTGCGCGTGATTCAACTTCCGCGCGAGAATGCGTGCACGGCCAGTTGCGTCGATCGTCAGCGGAGCTTCAAACTCTCGCTCCTCACTTCCTGTTTTAATTCTTAATCCGTGTACGAAGTCTGTGTTAATCCGTGGCCCAACTACACTCCCGCCTTCAACAACCTCGACACCAACTTCAACTGCTCTTCGCAACAGCACGTCGTCCATCACGGCACGACTAAGCCCGAGCGCCATGCGTCCACCAAACCATTTGCTCGGAACCGTAACCTGGTGACCACGGCTCGAATAAAAAACTGTTTCCGAGATCGAAGCCGGACCGGAAAAGGTGATCGATCGCGCGACACCGAGTTTCTCAAAATGATCCTGACACTCAGGCGATATGAACTCGCCACAGAGTTTGGGGCGCGGGAATTTCTTCTGCTCGACTAGCAGTACGCTGAGACCACTCGTGGCGAGATGGATCGCAGCGCTACTACCCGCCGGTCCTGCACCCGCAACGATCACGTCGTAAGCGTCTCTCATGCACTCAACACCAGGCGCGCGGGAAAATGATGTTCAACCCACAGGTCGCGCAGTCCAGCAGCTTTACCCAAACGTACTAACTCGTCTGCTTTGAAACTCCGCAGTATCGAAAGCGCGCCATCCTCGCGTAGTAAACGATTCTTCAACACGAGCTTTCCGACCGTCGTGTAAAAGAAATACGGCACCGGATCGCGATGCAGATCGATAACGAAGATGCGCCGGCGCGCCACGCGGTTCATCTCGCGCAGAATGTTTACGACCTGTTCGTCACGAAAGTGATGCGTGAACAGCGAACACATCACGTAATCAAAGTCTCCGTCGGCGAAAGGTAACCGCAATGCATCACCGCGCACGGAAGTAATTTCAGGAAAGCCGGCTGACTCTTCACGGATCGCTTGCGCGGAGCGTTCGTTCAGTTCGAGTCCAACGCCTCTGAAACGACGACCGGTTGACTTGGCCCAAGTCGCGGCCACACGCAACAACTCGCCCGAACCGGCACCGACGTCGAGAACGGAAAACTCCGGCAACTGATTCTGTTCGACATCTTTGAGTAGCGTGTGTTTCAACGCGTGCGCATCGCCCATCCAACGATTGACGAGTTGAAGTTCCGAGATGCAGCCCTCGTATTCTTCGGGTGTGTAGTTGCCCGTGTCGATGTTTTCCAGTTCGTAGCTGCGGCGCTTGAATTTCTCGAACATGTTCTACGACTCGGCCAATCGCTGGACCACCAGGGCACTGTTTTTCGAGCCAAAGCCAATGCAGTTGCAGAGAGCTGTCTTGACGTTTGCCTCGCGTGCTTCGTTGGGAACGTAGTCGAGATCGCAATGGGGATCGGGTTCTTCGAGATTGATGGTAGGAGGAATTTGGTTGGTGTGCATCGCGCACAACGCCGCGCCGATCCCCGCAGCGCCACTCGCACCTTGCGGATGACCAATCTGCGATTTCGTCGCCGACATCGGAATGCGCGCCGCGTAGCCGTCGAAGGCTCGTTTCAACGCGGCGGTTTCGATGCGATCGTTCAGCACCGTCGAAGTGCCATGCAGATTTACGTAGTCGATGTCTTTCGGTTCAACGCCGGCGTCCTGAAGCGCGAGGCCCATCGCGCGCGCGGGTTCGCTGCCGTCTTCCGCGAGACGTACGCGATGATACGCATCGCAGGTCGCGCCGTAGCCGATTATCTCCGCGTAGATCTGCGCGCCGCGGGCGACGGCGTGCTTCAGTTCTTCCAGAACGTAAATCCACGAACCCTCGCCGAGCACCATGCCCGAACGATTAAGCGAGAACGGACGTGAAGCGCGCTGTGGTTCGTTGTTCCAATCGTTGGTCAACACGGTCATCAGATTGAACCCGGCGAGGATGCCGGGCGCGATCGGCGCGTCGACGCCGCCGGCGAGCATTAACTCCTGACGGCCGAGTGCGATGTGCTGAGCGGCGTAAGCGATCGCATCGGTAGAGCTCGTGCAACCGGTCGAAACGATGTGCGATAGACCACGCAGTCCAAAAGCCATAGAGAGTTCGCTTGATAGACCACCGTGCGTCGAAGAAGGAATCGTGTACACGCTCGCTTTTGTAGTTGGACCAACATACCAATACTCGTACTGCTGTTCGGTGAAAGCGAGGCCACCGCCACCGGTTCCGAGTTCGACGCCGAACGCGCGGCGCTCGTCGAGCGACATGTCTTGCGGAAACAAACGCGCGTCTGCGAGTGCTTCGCGCGCAGCCGCGAGTGCGAGCGGAACAGTGCGCGGAACGTGTTTGCGATCTTTTGGATTGAGTTGAGCTTCCCAATCAAAGGAAGGAACTTCGGCAGCGATTTGGACCGGAAAACTGGAAGGATCGAAAGCTTCGATTCTGCGCACGCCGCTCTTGCCGGCGACGAGCGCGTTCCAATAGGCTTCGCGTCCGATTCCGAGAGGGGTCACACACCCCATTCCGGTGATTACTACGCGGCGTGGTCGCGTGAACCCTCTCAGCATTTTTCGACTAACCCTCTGTGTTTAGATCTTCTGGCCGCACTCGTTGCAGAACTTCGCGCCGGGCGGTAATTCGTTTTGGCAATTAGAACAGGTTGCCGCGCCCATTTTCGTGCCGCATTCCGAACAGAACTTTGCGGCAGGATTATTTTTACTACCAC
>DATNJO010000834.1:0-5625 GCA_035603895.1 Pyrinomonadaceae bacterium | reverse complement strand
CGCGCGATTGGTTGGTTGAGCCGCAGCAAGGATCCGAAGGTGTTGGCGTTTCTGCAGGAGTTGCTGAAATGAGCCACGGACTTACACGGAGCACACGGACCGGGTTTTTGGTATTGGTAGTGTTCGTGCTGGTTGGGGTCGCGGTTGGGCAGCAGACGAAGAACTTCATTCCGGTCGAGGGGGCGAATCTCAAGGCCAGGATCGACGGCGCCATTGCTGCCGGCAAAGTGAACGCGGCGAATGGACGTTTCTGGGTGGCGTACCAGTTTGAAGTCAGACCGGGTGTGGCGGTGGATTTCGAAATCGTCGATAGCGCTGGTGGTGTGTACATCTCGAGCGACGGCACTTCGATGATGTTCGATCCCAAAAACGAAACGCGCGAGCTCGGACTGTTTCTCATGTACGACGCCGCGCGCGAGTCGTTCATTCGCGCTGACATCTACAATCTGCGCCGCACGCACGAGTACAGCAACTATCCGGTCTACTGGGCTGGCCGCATCAGTAACGAAGAGAGTCTCAACTATCTGAAATCGATCGTCGACTCGCCCGCGCCGCAAGTAAATCGTCTCGCCGAACGCGCACTGTTTGCCATCGCTTTGCACGATGATGCTCGTGTTGATGGATTGTTAACAGAAATGGTGCGGCGGCCAGTCGGGGAGCCGTTGCGGTCCCGCGCGATTTATTGGCTGGGAAACACACCCGAAACGCCTGCGAAGAACACGCTTTTCACCGAAATCGTGCGCAACAACCAGGAAAGCGAAGATGCCAGGCAAGCAGCCATGTCGGCGCTCGCGATGAGCCGTTCCGCCGCTGTCTTGCCGTTGCTCGAAAATCTCTTCGAAACGATGCCCACGTCCGACCTCAAGCGCCGCGCTCTCACGGGCATCGGCCGTAACGACAACACGGACGCTGCGGCAACCTACCTCATCCGTGTCGCAGACTCGGAAAAGGACATGGAACTGCGTAAAAGCGCCGTTGCCAGTCTCGGCCGTATCGCCGGACAAAAAAGTTTAGGCGCATTGACAGGCACCGTTGACGGCGATGCGGACATCGAATTGCAGAAGCAGGCAGTGGTCGCGATTGGCCGCCGCCCCAAAGACGAAGCAATACCGATCTTGATTCGCACGGCTCGCAACCATCCCAAAATGCCCATCCGTAAGGTTGCGATTCAGATGCTGGGGCAGACGGGCGACGAACGAGCCGTAGCATTTTTTAGAGAACTTCTAAGTAAGGACTAAACGTACTGCAAGTCAACGAGCAAGGAATTCGGGTAAAGGATCTGGGCAAGAAACTGGTTAAAACAAATCTCCCCAAGTCTGATGGACCTGCGTTGCTCCCCGCATGACCCAGAAAGACGGGAACCTGTTCGAGCCGGATAACCGAGGGAGGAAAAGATGAGCAGTTCTTTTCATTGGGAGGCGAATGGTAATTCGGGCGCGCCACAAGAGGCGCCACCCAAGCGATCGGAATTAGCCCGCCATAATTTAGATAATTTACGAGAGGCCGCCTTGACCGTCCTCAAGGAGCTTGAGTCTCTCACCAACAGCCAATCCGAGCCAGACCGCAGGCTGGGATTACAGGAAGAAGTCCAGCGCTACGAGGTCGAACTGATCTGCGACGCCTTGCACAAGACGCGCGGCAATCAACGCCAGGCCGCGAGACTGCTGGGCGTAAAAGTGACGACGCTCAACTGCAAGATCAAGCGTTACGGGATCGACGTCACTGCATCCTGATCCGAGCTTTGTTACTTGTCTGTCCCCGCAAGGTGACGCTCACGAAGAGTGTCTGAGCACTCGGAGTGTCGTTGGGCAGCCGCACGATCACTTGCGCCAGCGAATCGAAGTTCGGAACCTTGCCGACAAACTCCACGGTCAACGGATAAACCTTGAGCGACGCGTCTTCGAGTCGCGCCGTTACGTTTTCGCCCGCCTGTAGTTCGAGGTTCATCACAAACAAGCTCAAACGCGTGCGGCCGTCGGCACTGAAGTTGAACCGCGTCGTCAGCGGAAACGGATCGCGCATTGACGACACGGAGTCGAGTGCGATGGCGCTATCGGTGTTTGGTTCAGTGACGATGACAGGCGCGGGGGTTGTCGGGCTGTTGAACTGAACGCGCGAGACAAACCCGTTACCGAAGTTGATCGATAAATAGTAGAGACTTCCGTCCACGGCGCCTTTCAGATCGACCGGCTGCACGATGCCGCTGGCGAAGTTAGCGGCAGTGCCCGTTGCGGGATCGAACGTGCGAATCCAGCCGGTGCAAAGATCGGCGAAGAAGTATTTGCCAATGAAGTTGGCGGGAAACGTCGCGTTGAGTGGGTTGTAGAAAGTGCCGCCGGCGATCGCGCATCCCGTGGTTGAAGTGCTGCCATGTTGGTACGAAAACAGCGGCGACCGGAAAGTAGGATTCGATGTGGCGCCTTCTGTGGTGGGCCAACCGTAATTCGAACCGGCGATGCCGTCGTTGATCTCTTCCCAGGTGTTTTGACCAACGTCGTTGATGAACAGGCGTCCGGTGCCGGGTTGAAACGCGAACGTAAAAGGATTGCGCAGGCCGAGTGCCCAGATCGATCGATTCGCACCCGTCGCTGTGTTGAAGAAGGGATTGTCGTTTGGAATCGTGCCGTCGGGGTTGATACGCAAAACTTTCCCGAGACGATTGGCGAGTGTTTGCGAGTTTGAAGGCGAGGCATTCTCGCCGACGGCGACGTACAACTTTCCGTCTGGTCCAAAATGGATCGCGCCGCCGTTATGGTTGGTGGCGCCGCTGAGATTGTCGAGTTCGAGTATCACCGTCTCGCTGCCGGCGACAGCGACGTCGCCGTTCGCAGTGAAACGGCTGACGCGGTTGTGGCGCGGGGTGGAAGGCACTGTGTAATAGACGTACACAAAATTATTGGCGCCACCAAAAGCCGGATCGAAAGCGATTCCCAGCAGACCGCGTTCACCGCTCGAATCGACATTCAACGTCAGAAACGGCGTCGCCAAAAGCGCGCCATTCTTGATCACACGTAACCGTCCACCTTGTTCGCAGACAAAGATGCGGCCATCAGGCGCAATCTCCATCGCCGTCGGACTGGCGATTCCCGTGATCGTTGTTTCCGTAAAACCAGCCGGCAGCGTCGCCGCCTGAAGCGAAACAAAACTCGCCGCGCACAAAATGCACGCGGCGAGAGCTAACAGTTTTGTCATTACCTCATTACTCCCCTTGTTGCTTTACGGGCAGGCTGCGATGTCCGTGTACGTGCAGCAGTCACCAGATCCACAGCAGGCGTCGGCCGCTTCCGGTTGAAGATGACCGGTTGCGGAAGGAGTGAAAGTGGCGCTGCCGATAAAAAGAGTGTCGCAGCAGAACTGAGACTGGAATCCCGTAAAGCGATAGCACTGTTGCATACTTGAACCGGGCTTGAAGTTTGCCTTTGTGAACTTAACCGTCGCTGGATCTTCGGCGACGAGCCACCGCGAAGGATTTGTCGGATCGGGATAGTTCATATACCCGGCCTTCCACGCGGAGTTGTCAGAGAAGATCACGACGTTGATGCTCGTCCGCAAGTCTTTGAGCGATGGCACGTGACCGGCTGCGCTCTGTTGCTGAAACTGGTCACAAACTGTCTTCGCGGGTTTCAAGCTGACCTTTGCTCCAACCTGAAGCATCTCCGGTTCGCCAGTTTTCATGCCCGGCGCTCGGCCGAATTTCACCGGCACCCGCAGCTTGGTGCCGCCTACGTCGACGTGAATCAGCAGGTACTTGATTACTTTGCCCGAGGTGTTTTCGATTTGCAGCTCGAATCCCTCGAGCCACTTTGCTTGTGAGTTTGCATTGAGATTTACAGCGAGTACTTTGATTGGTTCATTGGCCGAAGCACGCGCGTTCGTTTCTGCTGTCAGCGATTTGCCTGGACCAAGAATGAACAGCATCGCCAGCGCGATCATGAACGCAGTGGTACAGAGAAAACGTTTCATGAGAATAAACTCCTCTTTTCGCGGGCTGGTTCCGTGAGGCAGTTGGGGGAATTACTTTTCTGGTCGGGAGTTTTTGAAACTTTATGCCGCGGCGAACAGTATCGTCAAGACAATAGTAGTGATGGTACTGGTTCAGTTTGTTGCCACGTTTTGAGTTCAGCCTTCGGGCTGCTGTCTTGAGCGACCAAGCTAAAGCTTGAACTCCAAACTGAACCAGTACCGTAGTGATAGTAGTGCTCCAAGTCGGAGCGCGGGTGGCTCGCCCGCAGTAGGAGGCATGCGCGGCTCCAAGTTGCGGGCGAGCCGCCCGCGCTCCGAGAGATTTTGTAGTATTCTTTTAGGACCCGAATAGTTCCCTGTTATGCCGTTTCTTGAAGCCCTCAAACTAGCGATCTCTGCAATTCTCAGCCATAAGCTCAGATCGTTTTTGACGCTGCTCGGCGTGATCTTCGGCGTCGCCACCGTGATTGTTGTCGTGTCTCTGATTGAGGGCTTTAATGCGTACGTCGACGAGAAGATTGCGGACATCGGGACCAACGCTTTCGCGGTGCAGAAGTACTCTTTGGAAGATTTCGCCAGCATTGAAGCGTTGAATGCGGCGCGACGCCGCAACAAAGACATCACGCTCGAAGATGTTGACGCGTTACGTGCGCGCGGCGGCGCGATTCGCGAAGTCGGCGCCAAGGCCGGTTCGCTTGGAGACGTGAAGTTTGGTTCAACGAACCTGTTTCGCGTGCAGATCGGCGCGACCACGCCAAACATCGCCGACATCGAACGTATCGAAGCGCAGGTTGGCCGCTACTTCAACAAGAGCGAAGACGATTCGCGGCGAGCGGTCTGTTTTATCGGCGCGGACGTTGCGGACAAACTGTTTCCCACCGCCGATCCGCTCGGAAAGATCATTCGTGTTGATGGAAAACCGTATGAAGTGATCGGTGTTGGTAAAGCGCTCGGATCGGTTTTTGGTCAGCCGCGAGATATGTACGTGTCGGTTCCGTTGTCGACGTTTCTGGCGGCTTACGGTTCGCGCCGGAGTTTGGGTGTCAGCGTGACCTCGCATGGTCCAGAAAACTACCAGGACGCGATCGACGACGCGCGCGTGGTGATGCGCACGCGGCGAAAACTGCCGCCAAACGAGAAAGACAATTTCGGCGTCATCACACCGAAGGCAATCAACGAACTGCGCGACAAGATCTTTGGCACGATCCAGGTCGCAGCGATCGGTGTCACGTCGATCTCGCTGGTCGTCGGCGGGATCGTGATCATGAACATCATGCTCGTCAGTGTCACCGAGCGCACGAAAGAGATCGGCATTCGCAAGAGCATTGGCGCGCGGCGCAGCGACATCGTGAAACAGTTCCTCGCGGAATCGACGATGCTTTCGCTTTGCGGCGGCGCGATTGGAATCACGATCGCTTATCTGTTGGCGAAGGCGGTGGCGGTGCTAACGCCGGTGCCCACGGCGTTACCGTTGTTGGCCGTCACGTTTGCCTTGTTGGTTTCGGCGAGTGTGGGTTTAGTTTCGGGAGTTTATCCCGCGTGGCGCGCGGCGCGATTGGATCCGATCGAGGCGCTCAGAGCCGAGTAATTAAGATGAAACTCTTCGGCGGCAGCATCTTCGAAAACTTGCGCATGGGGCTCGACACCCTGTGGCAACACAAA
>DATNJO010000833.1:0-25558 GCA_035603895.1 Pyrinomonadaceae bacterium | reverse complement strand
AAGTGGAGCTGATTGTGCCGGGATCGACTGCGTACCGCAAAAAAGCACAAAACGGGAATTAGCCCGCCACTTCTGTGCCTCTTGTGACTTAGATTTCGATGATGCCGCGTCTCACGGCGATCGTAACGGCGTGCGTGCGATCGTTTGCACCCAGCTTGGAAAGAATGCTCTTCATGTGGGCCTTGACGGTTTCTTCGGAAACGTGGAGGAGTTGGGCCACCATCTTGTTGGCGTTGCCTGCCGCCACTTGACGCAGCACCTGGATTTCACGTTCAGTCAACGCATCGTCGCTGTGATGCTGGGCCATCTCTACGGCGATCTCAGCGGGAATCTTCTTTTTGCCCGCATGGACCATCCGGATCGTGTCGGTCAACTCTTTACGCACCATGTTCTTTAGCAGATACCCTGCGGCTCCTGCTTTGAAGGCGCGCGCAGCCTGAGCGTCGCCGGTGTAAGTAGTCAGCACGATGATCCGGGCGTCGGGAAATTCTTCGCGTATCTTCACAATCGCGTCGATGCCGTTGACTTCCGGCATCTGCACGTCCATCAGGGTCACGTCGGGACGATGAGTGCGGAACTGTTCGACAGCTTCGCGCCCGTTGCTGGCTTCGGCGACGAGAACCATGTCGTCTTCGTTAGCGAGCACGGCGGCGATACCTTCGCGCAGCATCGGATGATCGTCCACCGAGAGAATTCGAATGGGACCAGGGGAGTTCATAGTAAACCGTGTGAGGAGTCTACTCGTTTTTGCCACGGATTACACGGAGAGTCTGAGGTTATCCGTGTAATCCGTGGAACAATTGTTTAGTCCTGTTCAAATTCGAAATCGATGCCAAACTGCTTGGGAAAGTCATCGCCACCGACGGTGGTACCCATCACAACTTCGCTTGCTTCACCGATCAACGTAAGTTCGGGAGCTTCATAAGTGTTTTGCATTGGCTTATCTCCTTTCTTTCAAGAATCTTGATACGAATTTTCATGCGGCCTTGATAACCCGTTTACTTTCGGCGCGATTGCGCAGCCAGAGTTCGAGCAGGATGATCTGCCGCAACTGCGACTCGTTGCAGTCCAACCCGAGGCACAACCGTTCGAGACGCGTGCGAACGCTGTCGCGATCTACAACCCCTCGCTCCACTGTATGCAGTTTCTTCGCGTTTAGCAGCGTGCGCGCCAGAGGCCGCGAAGCTTCCTGCCACGGGGCGTTGAATGAACCCTTCGATCGACGTTCGCGCAATCTGGCCGGCCACAGATCGGACAACGCAGAGCGCATTAGTTTCCGCGGCTCGCCCGGCCGGCAGAGAACATCCGCCGGTATCGACATCAGAAACTCGACGAGCGGCCGATGGCTGAACGGATGCGTGTACTCCAGGTCCTGTAACGGTTCAGGTGCTTGCAGCGTGCGAAGTTGGAGCGCCATCGACAGAGAGTAGAAATGCTTCCGTCGCTCTGGCGCGGCACGCAGCCAATCGTTTGAAAAGAAATTTGATGATTCGGCAAGACCAGTCCGATTGCTGAATTGCGAAACGAGAGATGTCTCAACACTCTTCGGCGCGTACGAACCGTCCATAGTCGTGTAGATCGCGATTGGTGTCAGTGATGACGGAAGAGTTGCCTGAACTGAGTGCCACAGAATCTGGTAAACAGAAAGCCGGAGAATCTTGCTCCACGCTATGGCTTCTGCAAAGGCGCGGCTGATTTGAAACCGACGTAACGAGCCGGCCACTTGCAGGCGGTCGTCAAACCAGTTACCCATCACCAAGTCGCCATTCTGTCCGGTCAGAATTGTTCTGGCGCCGGCTCGCTTCGCGATTACCGCGACGGATCTGAGCACGGTTTCAAAAGGCTCCGGCATCGCACCGTTTACTTCTGCTTCATCGATGACCGGTACGTCATGCGTAGAGATGCGAGTTCCTTCGATCCCGCAGTGCGCTTCGACTTCGCGAATGAACGGTTCGTCGAGCGAGTTTCGCCAGGTGAAACTGGCAGTTTCGAGGCGTGGAGCACTGACGGCCCCGCTGCGTATCAGTTGGTTGGCCATACAAACCACTGACGACGAATCCAGACCGCCGCTCAACTCTGCGAGAACGGGTGATTCGGTCTGAAGACGAACGGCTACTGCCTCGCGAAATAGCGCGCGCAGCTCTTCTTCATATCGGCGTGGGTTCTGATAACAAATCGTGTCGCCGGTGGGCATGGACCACAAGCGCTTGATGCTTTCGCCATTTGACGAAACGCATACGGCAGACCCGGGAGGAACAGAGTAGATGCCTTTGTACGGCGTGCGATTCGCGCAGCCGCCGAACGTCAGAAAGCCAGCGATGTATTGTTCGTCGAGATCGGTTATTCCTGTTTCTTCCACCAGAAACTGCAAACGGTTGGACCACCGAACGCGCCCGTTTTGCACGTGATAGTAAAGAGGACGCACGCCGGCGAAGTCGCTTGCGAGTATGGTCAGACCGTTAACACGATCGCGAATGACCATACTCCAATCGCCGATCAGGTGAACAAAACCTTCAGTACCCCAACGCTCGTAAGTGGCGCGCGCAATCGATGCGTTACTGGTGTCGCCCCTCAGCGATTCAGTTAGCCGCGCAAGCAAGTCGTCACGATTATCGAGCCGGCCGTCCCAGTGCAGGACTTCGCTTCGCGTAATAGGAATCGCGTTCGGTTGTTGTGTGTTCGCCAGCATCATCTTCTCCTTTAGGAGTTCACCCTTTTGAGTCCGTCGTTTTGAGTACTTCGTTTTTGAGTTCAAGCTTTAGCTTATGTTCGACATGCAGCCTAAAGACTGAACTCAAAACGGGAGCTGAAATTACACAACGTGCAGTGGCATCAGTCGTTTCTGGTAAGCTGCCGAGCCGTAAACAACCCGGCCATCCACTTCCACCCACGCATGAGAAAAGAACGGCGACGGTCGATAACCGATTACCAGCCGCGCGTGAATACCGTGTTTTCTCAGCAAGCGAACTGTACAAACAGCTCGTTGCAGGCAAAGGACCGGCTTCCAGTAGAAGCACGTTGCGAGCAGGACGGCGTCGCAAATCGTTCTTTCCATTTCAGCGCTGAATCCAGCACTAGTCGAAATGGATTGCGCTTTCAACTGCGAGAGAATGCGCCCCGATCCCAATAGTGAAAGGACCACTTCGTAACGGGCGATCTCGAAAAGTGCCCTGCACACAAGCCTCGCCTTTTTCATCGCGCTACCTCTCTTGTGACTAGTGCCTGCTGTTCGAGCGCCGCCAGGAAACTAAGCGTGTGTTCGCGTGCGGTGGTTCCCGCAATCTGGTACGCATTGCTGATTTCATTCGCAATCGTCTCCAGCGGCAGTTGCTGCTCGATACCGCGCCAGATGCGCGCGCCGGTCTCGTTGGAAGTGAACAAGCGCCCGTTGCCAGCGTGTAAGATCACCACTCCATCGTCATGAAAAGACCGCACCGCTTCCGGGGTCACTGTGAAACTGATTTCTGTAGTTTGGTTCGTCATGGGAAGAGAATAGGCCCACGGGAAAATTCCAAACACACTTATATCGGGGAAATTTAAGCCGCGCGTTTCCGTGGCTGCGATATACCGCTAAAGGGTTACTGGGATGGGATGGTGCGAAAGGCGATGCGGCCGGGAACTTCCAGGGTGATCGTGGTTCCCGAGTCCGGCGAGCTGATTAGAGTAAATTTACCGCCAATACGTTGGGCGCGTTCTTTCATGCCGCGCAAGCCGAAATGACCTTCTTTGCCTTGCTCGACGATTTCGGAGTCGATGCCTTTGCCGTTGTCGCTGATCCGCAACGTCAGATCGTGTAAGTAGTCGAGGGTTACTTCCAACCGGTCAGCGCCTGAATGCGCACACGCATTTCGAATCGCCTCGTAACCAATCCGGTAAATTTCGTCACGAACAACCGGATGCATCTCTTTGGAGAGCCCATTTACGGAAAACGATATTTCGGCGCGATTCCCTATGCCGCATTCTTCAATTGCCCGCCGAAACGCTTCGGCCAGATCGTTCTTTTCCGTGGTTGACGACCGCAAAGAGAGAAGCGCGGCGCGTCCTTCGTTTGTAGCCTGGGCCAACCACGTCGCCAACTGTTCCATCGCCTTTACCATACGTGAATGATCGGCGGGGTTCTTCAGCGCGTGATCTGCAACCATTTTGCTTCCCTGGACCGTTTGCAGCAGCGTGTCGTGTAGTTCACGTGCTACGCGCGTGCGTTCGGCCAAACGTTCGTCAAAGCGCGCGGCCATTTGGCGTGAGATTTGGGCCACTCGCAAACGATAAATTAGCACCACCAATATGATCCCGAGCGTGATCATCGCAGCAATGAACCAGCGTGTTTGGTAGAAATAAGGTTGCTGCGTGACCATGAAAACCACGCCCTGCCGGTCCCACACGCCATTCCGGTTGCAAGCGCGAATATGTAACGCATGTGTACCGACCGGGATTCGGCTGTAGATCGCGACTGGATTGGCTGGCGCATCGAGCCATTCTGAATCGACTCCGTCCAACTGGTATTGCATACGAATTTTTTCGGGCGCAGAGACTTCAACGGTCGCGAAGTGAATTTCGGTGTGACTGGTTCCCGGTGGCAGTACGATTTCACCGACGGCAGGTTGAGTCTTCCTACCGATCGTCACGTCAGTCAGATAGATCGAAGGCTTCATGTTTGTGACCGGCAAGCGACTAAAATCGATCATTGCCAATCCTTGCGGAGTAGCAGCCCAGAGTTTGCCGTCACGACTTACAGCCATACTGCGACCCGTGTGAGTCACCTCGGCGGTAGTTAAACCATCCGCGATTGAAAAGGTTTCATAATCAAGAGGTTCATCGTGCTGCCGCGGTCGTACAAAACTGCCGGGGGCTACTCTAAGCATCGTGCTACCGCGGAACCATAATTCACCCTGCTCGGTTTCGATCATATCGATGGGCGAAAGTAATTCTGTGATCCTCTCAACACGGGTTTTATCGATGCGGAGAGTAACTGACCCATCCTCGATAAAGACGTAAACGCCGCCATCCCGATCGTCTCCAAAAGGAACGGTTACTTTTGATTTGGGTATGGACGTGACGTTCTCGAAACGATCGCCCACGAGCCGATCGACACCGTCTCCGCTTCCGACCCAAATGGCCCCCGCCTGATCCTCTAACACTCTCATCGTCAAATTAGCTGAGAGTCCGTCAGCCGTCGTATAGGTGCGAAATTGTCCATTCCGCAGCCGAGTTAGACCGTTCTGTGTGGCGAACCAAATTGAACCGTCGCGCGCAGCGACGATGCCGACAACGCGATCGTCAGCCATCCCGTCACTCTTGGAAAACTGAGTGAAGATGCCGTTGTGAAAATGATAAGCGCCGCCGCCCCAGGTTCCGATCCACAGATCGTGATTCGCGTCCTCGGCGATTGCCCAAACGCAAGTATTCCCCAAACCGTTCCTATCGTTGAAGGTTTGAAAACGAGTTCCATCGAAACGCGAGAGACCGCCGCAATTAGCGCCCGTCCAAATGGACCCGTCGGAGGCGGCAAGCACGGTCATTTGCACGTCGTTAGGTAGTCCATCGTCAGTTGTGAACATTCGGACCGCACGATCTTTGAATCGATACAATCCGTCTCCATTTGTACCAACCCACAAGTTGCCATCGCGATCGCTGAAAAGCGACCAAACCTGCATGAGTGGAGCCACTGCTTCAAGCCCTGTGGCTGTGGCGCGATACAGACCTACTGCTTTTTGTATCCAGATGTTCCCTTGTGCATCTTCAAACGCACCTAATGCGCCGCCCTGTTCCCAAGCCAGTCTTTCGATTCGACCGGCGCTCTCACGGGCCACTCCCTTACCGGTGCAGTACCAGGTATTGCCGCGGCGATCTTTCAGAACGTGAAAGAGATCGGTGTCTTTTAGTCCCAGTTGAGCGGTGAGCTCAGGATGAGGCACTGTCTCAGTGCCTTTTATCTCCGTGAACCCGTCGCGACTGATTACCAATAGGTTGCCATCCGGGGCTTCGTTGATGTTGCGTATGAGCCCTCGTGGTCCAATAGGTATAAATTGATTCCCTTCGTACCGAAACAGCCCAGCGGAAGTTCCTACCCACAGTACGCCACTTCTGGTGAAGCGAAGGAAAGTAACGTCGCTCGCTTTGCCGGGTCCGGGATGGTAGATAGTTGATTCAGCAAACGTGGACTGATTTAACCTGGAAGAGCGGATGCGGGTGAGATGTTGAAGCCCTCCGATCCAAAGATCACCGTCAGGACCTACTGCGAGTGACCACACCGGTGGTGTGTTACCGAACAGGTGGAAATTCTTTCCGTCAAAGCGGGCGACGTCGATGCCATTGATAATCATCCACAGAAAGCCGTCCTGCGTTTGGACCATCGTACCTACGACCGAGCCGGGGAGACCTTGGTCGGTGGTGAAATGGGTGCGTAGAAGGCTGGTAACTGGTTGGTTTGGGTCAAGCGCGCGGGCGGAAACGCTTAACATCGAAACCCAAAGGGTCGCGAGCATCAGACTCTTCAGGAGCCGCGCCATAAGTTTTCCGTAGTCGATTACAGCGGTAGTAGACCGCGACGAGTTGCAATCGTGACTGCATGCGTCCGATCTTTTGCGCCCAGTTTGTCGATTATATTCTTGACGTGAAAGTCGACGGTGTTTTCGGAAATTGAAAGTCGTTCGGCTATCTGTTTGTTCTTGAAGCCGTCGCGAATCAGTTGCAGCACTTCCAGCTCGCGAGTTGTTAAGTCTTCCTCATCCAAATGTTCGGCGAGAAGAATCGCGACCTCTGCGGGAACCTCTCGTTTGCCCGCGTGAACCGAACGGATCACGGCCAGCAAATCGTCCTGTGGCATGCTCTTGAGAACGTAACCTGATGCACCCGAACGAAGTGCACGCTGAATCTCGCCGTCACTGTCGGAAGACGAGAGCATGATGATTCGTGCGTCAGGAAACTCGCCTCGAATGGCAATTAAGATGTCGGTGCCATTGGAACCGGGAAGGCGGAGGTCCATCAGGGTGATGTCGGGTCGGTGACGGCGAAACTCAGCAATTGCCTCAACGCCATTGGCCGCCTGCCCAACGAGGACCATGTCCGGTTCAGTCTCGAGAATCGTGGCCAAGCCCTGGCGAAAGACGGGGTGATCTTCGACACTCAGAATGCGTATCTGTTTGCCCTGCGCCACGGCTGGTCCTCCGAGTGGCGCAGTCTAACTCAGAACGGCTGTGCCTCAAAAGTCGTTTCATTCACACCGGGCTCCAGCCCGGTGTCAGAGTCGCACGTTACAGCAGAAAATCATTTCAACGGGATGATATAGTTGACTGACCGACGATTCCTACTACCCGGGCCTTTATCCATAATAGACGTCCTTACAGTAGTTAAAGTGCGGGTCTTCGCGGGCGGCGGCGCACTGGGGTCCGATACTTGAGCAAGTCTTTATGTCTTGTGTTCAGCATATAAGTTAACGCTTGAAATGAGATGCCAAGACTGCGGGCGGCATAGGTTACGCTGCCCTCTGCGTCTTCAAGTGCTCGCTTGATAACATCACGCTCTAGTAATAGCTTTCCTTCACTTAGCCCATGACCGGGCAGAAGATGTCTACCTTCGATTGCGCCTAAGTGTTCCCCAATCTCCTGAAACGCTGCGACTGCTGCTTCTGCCGCTCTATTGGTGTTGCCTGCGTATTCTGACAAATCGAACGAGCGTCGAAACGCAATGAACGCTGCTCCATATCTGTTGAGCCGGGCCAACGCTCTACCGTGCGTTATCAACGCTTCTGCCAAGAGCGCATGGTTGTCAGTCTTCTCTTGACTATACACCGCCGCTCGCGCTGCTCTTTCGGCTTCTGAGACACGTCCCTGCTTGAGAAACACACGAGCGCGAGTTTCATCAACTTGCGCTACAGTTCCGGCGTCGCGCAGGCGCATGTGGATACGCCGTGCGTGGTCCAAGTGCTGATGCGCTTCTTCGCAGCGGTTGATATTGAAGTAGATGAGACCAAGTTGATTTTCAACGTTAGCCAGATAGCACTTGTGCTCTGCGCGCTGAAAGTGGTAACTCGCGGCGGTGTGCTCTATCAACGCACGGTCAAGGAAATCTCCGCGTCTCTTTGACTCCCAAAGGTGTCGCAGCGCGGTCCCAAGCGTGATGTGATAGCTGCCTTTGAGCGTTTGATTGTTGACCTTTTCAAACAGCGCCGCGTTGTCTGTGAGGACACGTAAGGCTTTGCTATCGTTCCCGGCCTGACACTCCACGATAGCCAATCGAAGCACAGCCTTCGCCATCACTTCACTGTGCGTAGTTAAGCGCGAGAGCGCATCCTTAAGAAGGTCGCGAGCCTCATTCAGTTCGCCAGTTCGCCAGTAGCAGAGGGCTAGTTCAGTTTGTGCCTCAGCTACCCTTTTTCGATAGTTACTTGCTTGGAAGATCGTGAGGCTTTCATGAATTAAATTCTTTGCGGCTTCCTGTGCCTCTGTGATCCGATCCTTACTTCCGATTGCTCCCGTCAACACTCCTGCCCGCAAGAGAACTTCGCCAGCCGTGGCTTGATCCAATCCTGTCAGCTTCGGATGTCCGCCAATGCGTGTCCAGTAATCGCTAAGCAGCTTCCGCGCTTTCTCATACTCGCCTTTGTATTCCAATGCCTTAGCTGCTTCGCAACATAGTTCGGCACGGCTATTCACACTGAGGTTCGGATTTTCCAGTTCGCGCAGAAGTGAGGGCAGTAAGGTCATGAGAAAACTGCTTTTCACACGGGATTGCAAGGAAAGAGCCGCGGGCGAAATCTTACGCAGTACCTAACGCTCTTGCAAGAAAATCAACGGCTGCTCTAGTGTGACTACAAATTTCTTGTCTACTACAAAATTTTTGTATCTGAAATACCAGGAGCACCCAAATGAAAACCTTACGTCAAGTATGCGCTGCGACGATCCTCAGCCTGACATTTGCTGCATCTGCATTTGCGGGCGATATTTACTGTCCCGGCGTAGTGTCAACTAGCGGTACGGGCGCGGGCTCAGCCACTACCACCATGATTCTCACCATTGTTAATGTGATCTACAGCTAACGCGCGCGCACGTCACTGCTAATTAGTTCGCGTCGGCGAACAGGGGTAGGTGTGTCTACAAGTTCCTTGTACGAGGTCGAAAAGTCGTTCGTGCGACGAAGTCTTGCGATGGCTATTTACACACGGATATAAAGCGCTAGTTGCGGAGGTTCTGTGACGTGACAGAGCCTTGCGCAATCCGCACTCGTTGCCCAGAGGGGGTGTGGGCCGGGGCGTCGTGCTTCTTTGTGGGTGAACCGCGACGCCCCCATTACTTTCGATCTCATGCTCGCAGTAGATGATTCAGACTTCACACCAGAACACATCGAGCTCCTGGAAGAGTGGGCAGACAAACTTGGCATCTCAGTTGAGGTTTTATTAGGCCGGATCGTACTCGCTGCGATCGAAGGCGATAAGTACGTTGAGAAAGTGCCAACGTGGAGGCCAACGCCGCGTGAGTGAATTCAGCGCGAACTATCCTGAATTCGACGTGAACTTTACGCAGCTCTAATGATGCCAAGAGCGCTCAACCGTTTGCGGATTGAGTCTTCCAAGAGTCCCGCCAGTTCTAAAAAAGCCGGATCTCCATTACCACTGGGATCATCTATATCGCCGAGTGGATGCAAGCAGTGGATCTTCGAGGCGGCCTCCGGAAAGATTGCTATCACTTTTTGTCGCTGTTCTTCGGTCATGCAAAAAACGACCTCAGCCTTTTGAACTAAACCACGAGTCAAGTTGCCGGATCTGTGTCGGACGTCAGGTATGCCAATGGTCGCCAGGGCACGTTCGGCTTCTGCAGTTAGAGGTTCGCCTGGCCGTGCAGTCAAACCGGCACTCATTGCTTTGATGCCCACTCTGTCCAATGATTCCAGTGTTACTCCCAACCTTTTGGCAATCTCAGCATTACAGATCGCTTGGGCCATGGGAGAGCGACTTGTGTTTCCACTGCAAACAAAAACAAACACACGCTGCAATGTTCTGGAAAGCGCCGGCCGGACCAAATGCCAACTTTGAGCCCTGATCATCATCCATACTTCATTGGATACTTCCAGTCCGAAAGATTCCACGGAACGCGAAGTTAAATGAGCACGAAAGTCGGCGCCGCACGACAAGCGAACTTCAACTGACGCACCCATACGGTCAAGCTCCTTTACTGTCCCTCGGAGCACACAACATTGATCGATAATCGCTGGTGGCGCAGCAGCAATCATAATTTCGTCGGCCCGAATGCCCAGGCGGATTTCTGAGCCCACCTGAACCGGCGACAGCGGGGCCTCTATCTGGATAGAGGTTCCGATTATCTGGCAAAGCATCGTATTTTCCTGCTCTCGCACTTCAATCACAGTAGCATCGAACAGGTTCTCGAAGTTTGTCGGTTGGGCCAATTGCTGGCGACGGAGAACAGGTATTAACTGGTGCGGCAATCCTTCTGCAACGATCCGTCCTTGATCGAGTGCCATTACTCGATCTCCTAACGCAAGTACTTCCTCATAGTCGTGCGTGACATAAACGATCGGAATTCCTCGCGCACCATTCCACCTACGTAAGTCATCGATGATGTTGGCCTTCGTCCGTGGATCCAGAGAGGACAAAGGCTCATCCAGGAGTAAGACCGAAGGCTCGATGACGAGTGATCGAGCCAAAGCAACCCGCTGTTGTTCGCCGCCCGAAATCTGGTGCGGAAATCTGCGGGAGAGATGCTCAATCTGAAAAGCTTGCAGGGCTTCCAACGTCCGCCGCTGCCGCTCAGCGGCTTCCAAACGGCGAAGGCCGTACATAACGTTTTTCTCGACTGACAAGTGAGGAAAAAGAGCCAGGTCTTGAAAGACAAAGCCGACCCCTCGTCGCGCCGAATCAACATTGATTCCTTGCAACGAATCAAAAAGGAGCCGATCGCCAATTGCAACCTGCCCCTCTTCGGGATCGCGGAGACCTCCGATGCAGCGCAGAATGGTCGTTTTACCAGCCCCGGAATGGCCCACAATGACGGTTATGCCTGGAGCTACAGTGAACTTTACTTCAAGTTGGAATTTCGAAGACGGATTGGGATGAAGCCGTTTGCGTAACTGCACATGGAGTGCATTCGGATCGGAAGGTACGGGTTGTGAGGATGGTTCCGAGTTGCGAACCATAGACTGTCGCTTGAGTGAGTTCATGTTAACCTTCCGCTTGTATGTTCGCGTCCACTCGCGACGCTGCAAAACCGGTAAGACGACTTAAAAACATCGACACTCCGACTGCCACCGCTGCGAGAAGAACGAGGAGCAAAGCCACAGGCAAAGCCCCAGCCAAACCATTGGATTCAAACTGTACCCATAAATAGACCGGGAGAGTGTGGGGGTTGTATGCCAGAATCAGTGTAGCTCCAAATTCCCCGAGAGCGCGAATCCAGGCGAGCGTAATACCGGCCGCGATTCCGCGCCAGGCGAGCGGAAGCGAAATACGACGAAATATGTCCCACTGCGAATCACCGAGCATGGCCGCAGCCCTCTCCAGTTGTGGATCGACGTTAGAGAATCCTGCAAACGCTGATACGATGACGAATGGAGCAGATACAAATAGTTGAGCCAAAACAATCCCCGCCAGATTGTTGGTTAGGGCGATGTGCCATGGCTCGAGCGGGCCACCGATCGTTCCATGCGGGCCATACGTCAGCAACAAAAGGATTCCCCCCGCGAGACCCGGAACAACCATCGGCAGAAAAACCAGACTCATCCACAATTGTCGGGATCGGAGGTTACCTCGCGCGAGCAGGTACCCGAGCGGAACGCCGAAGACGGTCATAATAAAAACCGAGATTGAGGATGTCTGGACGGAGATCCACAACGCTTTGCCGGCACCAGGCTCCTGTAACGCTGCCACCCACCGGGGCCAGTCGGCGTGAATCAGCATGTTAGCGATCGGCAGCACGAGGGCGAGCAAAAGCAAGCCGCCAAGAACGCCGAAAATTATAAAGGTGGGTTTGATAGACCGCGTCATGGCTCATAGTTCCCCGAACTAAAACTGCGTAGCTCTGCCGGAACCTGGTTGATATCTCCGCCAACCCGATGGTCTATGGTGCCAAAGCCGAACTCCTTAAGTAAATCGTTTGAGGAAAGCAGGAATCGCACGAATGACTCAGCGGCAACCTTATTACGTACCGTCTTCGGAATTGTTACGGTGAAGAGAATCGGTGCGCCGCTGACGTGCTCACCCGAAGGCGTCGTATACGACGCTTGTGCGTAGAACGCTGAAAACTTCTGGTCTCCCAAATTGATTTCGGGCGGAAAGCTCACGAACGGTAATTTATGAGCGACCACTTCATGCTTGTAGAAGATCCCGGCGTCAAACTGTCCCGATTGAACGCGAGCTAAAAGAACTATTTCCGGAAACACCTGGTCAGGATTTACTGGCTCACCGAGTAAGCCAGGAAGCTCCGGTAATTTGTAATGCTTGCCAGCAAGATCGAAAAGGAAAAGAGTTCGGTATCCCTTCGGATCGGTTCGCGGATCGCCTCTTCCAAAGCGCAAACCGGGCGTTTTAAGAACCTCATACCACGGAATAGTGCCTGCTGCTGCAGCCTGGAATTTGTCTGCGAATTTGCTTTGAGGATTATAGGCGAGCACGAGTTGCGAGGAGGCCACGGTCAGAAACCACGTCGCGAAGTTTCCGTTATTGCTCCCCATTAACACCTTTTCATTAACGGATGGATCCGCGCTAATAAAGACATCCGGGGTTCTAAGACCATCGTGGATCATGCGCGCACCAGCCAATGATCCCTGCGCCTCACCCTGGAATGCATATCCCGTTGCCTTAGAAAAGGCGGGTCCTAACCCATTTTCCATAACCGTAGCAAGAGAACCCGCATAAAGGACTGAAACATTACGATTCTGAGAACGATCGGCGCAGGAAAGGTACATTGGAATGAGTGCAAGGATAACCAAAACTGCGCCACAGCTTTTTTTTGACAAGCAAATTCGTTTCATCCGCCAGCCTCCAGGCCGTTATCTCTCCTTCGCCAGTTGGACCGCTTACTGTTCGCAGAAAGAAGGATCGTGAGTTAGTTAGAGATGTGAATCAACAAGTACGCTTGAACCAAATGAGTACGACGGTGCTTATTACACACTTAACAAATGTAAAAGTCTATGCTATTTGGAGGGGGCACACCGTGAGTGCTTAGCTGTAACGTAGTAAATGATCGGATCTGAGCGGATGCCAAAGCCAATTAGCGACGAGATTACCGGTCTTTCGATTTCTCGGCAGCGTCGTTATCAGCTGCGAAAACGCCGCGATCGAAAATGCATCCGTTGCGGGCAAGACGCGGTGAACCAGGGCTATTTTTGCGAAACACATCGGCAGATACACAATGTGCTGAGCCGGGAACTGCGGCGAAAACGTTTCGACTCCAAGCAGCGTGTTCATGACTCGGAGAGTTATGGTTTTCCGTTTTCCAGTGGTCGACTGTTGTGTGACAGAGCAAATAGTTATCTTGAGATGGGCCGTGAGGAGTCATCGCCGGTAGCAGCCTCCAAACACTTTCGTGTGGCTTTAGTGATCGGTTTTAGCGCGCTTGAAGCATATCTGAGATCTGTCACTGACCAGTTCGAAGTGTGTTTCCAGGAACAGACTGCTCCTCTTGATGAAAGAATCGAGTATCTGTTTAGGGAGCTTTCGACTGAGCCTTTGGATCAAAACGGCAACGCCTGGAAAGAATTCAAACTGGCATTAAAACTTCGCGACCAATTCGAGCGACCCCGGATTCGCTCACGAATTGATATTAGTGCGGTTGAAAGAGCTCTGGAGAGCATTTGGAGTTTACTTAATACGTTTCATGCCGATATTTACGGATCTCGCTGGGCGTAGTTGGTTACTTTTCCGTCCGACTAAAAACGGTAGCCTGCACTAAGATGGCGCAAACACTTTGGACATTGCCGGTTGCTTCAACAGCATTATTGAACGGAACTAGTTTCCAAAAGCTCCCGGGGCGAGGGTGTGCCTTGCTCTGCGAATACGAAGACGACAACGACATGGTCGTATCAATAAAGCTGCTGTTCGAAGGTGTCGAGGCATTCAAATGTACTTATCAGGGTGCATGTACCCCTGAGATGATCGAAGACTCCTACGACGAAGTAGTCGATGTCGGCTCAAGCGAGTGGTTAAGAAGTGTTCAAGGTCAGCTAATTAGTTATGGCAGTCAAAGTGTCGATGAGTTGAAGCACCTGATGATTTACTTTGATGATGGGCCATGTTACGAATTTATTTGCCGGGCTTTCCGCGTTGAAGACGCTGTTTCTTCGAGCGAATCACTCTGAGAGCAGAACGAAGATGAGTTATGCAATCAAACTCGAGTCGCACGCTACGAACTAAGGTACCGAAGACTCGTCGCCGTCTTACTAACACTCGCTTTCTCGACGCTCTGTGCTCAAAAGCAGGCTGAGCGAGAACCAAAAGAGTTTGTTGGCGAAGGGGTTGTTGTGGCGTTTCAAAAGTATAATCGATATCCAGTAATGCCTCACGTGAGTGGACCATGGACGCACGCCGAGTTTTGGATAGTACGAATTGATAGGTGGACGAATGAGGTTGAGCCACTCAAAGAGAAAAAATATTTTCGCGTGCAGTATGATTTATATGAACGGGGCCTAACCGACTGTGAAATCAACGCACCTAAACTGCGCATTAAACTCCGAGAGCCTCGTGAGAATGAACATACCGATTGTATGGGTACTCGGCGAGAACCATCTGATTATGTACGCACTACTTCGGGCCAACTGGATAACCTTCCATCGCTTGATTCGTTACCCTGTTTTATTGCGCATCAGCCCCCGGTACGTTGAATTAGTTCGACCTCGAATCAAAACGCCAGCTTCAGGCCAAACTGAATTTGCCGCGAGGGGCCGGCGCTGAAGATTTTTCCGAAGTTCTGCGTGAAGGCGAAGCGGTTGGGCACGTCGAAATTCGGGGTGTTGAAGAGATTGAAAACCTCCGTGCGAAACTCCAGAGTCTTCGACTCACCGAATTCAAAAAGCTTCACCGCAGCTAAATCAACCTCTTTGAAGTCTGGTCCAATAACGATGTTTCGGCCGCAGTTGCCGAATGTTCCAAACGCGGCGGGTGTGAACGCAGAGGTGTCGAAGTAACGATCGACCGTGCGCTCGCCCGACGGCAGATTCGGATCGCGCAGACAGTTTGGTCTCTGCGCCGGCCCCGCCCCGATGTTAGCCCGATCGACTGAATCGTTCACAGTAAGGGGCGCACCGCTTTGCAGCGTGACGATGCCGGTCAACTTCCAACCTCCGGCCAACGCCGAGATCAATCCCGGACGATTCAGAAATCTCCTGTTCCGGCCAAACGGCAACTCGACCACGCCACTGGCAACGAAGCGGTGCGCATGATCGAAGCTCGACAACGCACGTTCGGCGTCGCGGTCTCTGACGTCCTGTGGCAGGTTTGCTTCGTTGGTTGTTCCGCCCGGATCGGAGGCGTCGTCAATGGATTTCGAGAAGGTGTAGTTGGCGTTGACAGCGAAGCTGTTGGAAAGTCTTCGCTCGATTCTGAGTGTGGCTGCGTGATAAGCCGAATAGCCGTCCCACCGCAAACTGGTAAACCCGCTGAGCTGAGGGATCGGCCGGCGTGGCGCGATGGCGCCGTTTCCGGGAAGCGGTACGTTGCGAACTGTGGAACTGTCAGCGCCTTGTATGTTGGAGCCGACGTAGGAGACTTCGATCATCGTCGACCGCGTTAGCATGTGCTGAACGCTCAAGCTTGCCGTGCCGGCATACTCAATACTGAAATCATGGTCCACGTTGTTGCCGCCGATGCTGCCGATGGCGTTCGACGTGAGAATGTTCTGCGTTTCGAAAGTCGGGACCGCGGTATCGGCCGCGACGTTGATGTTCTTCAAGAGGAAGAATGGCAGGTTGCGCGCGAGTGCCTGCTGCACGCTGTAAGCCCACTGGTTGAGATAAATGCCGTAGCCACCGCGCAAGACGGTTTCGGATTTGCCGGGCAGTCTCCATGCGATGCCAAACCGTGGCGCGAGTCGTGGTGGACTATCACGAAGCAGAGATCGATCCCATCCGGCTTCAGCAGACGTGACGAAGGGAATCGGAATGAGCGGCAATAATGCGGCTGCCGTCGGAGAGATGTTTCCGGCGCTATCGCTGGCGATCACGAAACGTCCGCCGGGCACTGTGTAGTCGATCGCTGATAGACGATTGTTGGTGTCTCTGATCGGCTGGTTGATCTCCCAACGAAGGCCGATGTTTATGGTCACGTCGCGGGTCGGATTCCAGTCGTCCTGAACATAGGAATGAAACCAGTTTGTACGGCCGTTTTCATCGCCGCGGCCGATACCGACCTGTGCGCTGCCGGGAAAGCCGAGCAGAAAGTCCGCGAAGGCGTTGCCGGACTGAGTGGGCTGCGCGCCGGTGAATTGGCCGGTGAAATTGAACGAACCGCGCGCAGTGTCGGGGTTGAGCGGGTTGAAGTTGAGGCGATAAATATAGACGCCGAACTTCAACTTGTGGTCGCCGCGGTTGATAAAGACGTTGTCGTAAAACTCTATGCTGGTGTCGCGCCGTGTGACGAACGTGGTCGGGTCGCCGATGTTGCTGAACAAGCCGCCGAGAGAGACTTGCGGAAAGCCCTGGTCCGCGGGATTTTGCGTTACGCCCTGGAGCCCTACCGTGGAAGCAAAATCATTGCCGGCGTTTGCGCTTACCTGCCCCCCGGATGCACGCAGGTAACCAAAGCGAAACTCGTTGAGAAAGTCGGGTGTGAAGTAATGCGTATGACTGAACGCTAGATTCGTTGCTTTGGTTGTTAACTGACGGCCGAATCCAGGAAGCAACGCTTCGTTGAGTTTACCGGTGCCGAACGGTTGAAAGGCATTGGCGTTGAAAGTTGATGCGCGAAAGAAGACCGCATCCTTTGGTGTCAATTGATTGTCGAGACGCAAGCTGAATTGATCGATGTCGGTGCGTTCGATCTCCGTAGAGATCAGGTTGCGCGAGATACCCGGTTGGTTGGGCAACGGCACTTTGGCGAGCAGGCCGAGGGCCACCGGGTCGAGCCGCTCTGTCGGAATACGATTGCCGGCAAACGGTAGACGATTACCGGAGCCATCTGTCGCCAGAGGATCGAATATCTGACCGAAGGTTGACAGATGGCCAGCGCGCATCGCGGCTGTCGGAACAGAAAATGTTTTCGTTAACGACTGGTTGATTCGTTGGCCTTCATAGCTCACGAAGAAAAATGCCGAATCCCCGCGATCGTAAATTCGAGGCAGGATGACCGGGCCGCCGATCGTGCCGCCGAACTGGTTCTGTTTGAATGGCGGAATGGGCTTTGACGGATCGTCGAAGAAGTTTCTGGCGTCGAGCTTCTCGTTGCGCAGGAACTCGAAGGCGTTGCCGTGAAATTCTTTGGTTCCGGACTTGGTAGCGACGTTGATTAAAGCCGCAGCCTTGCCGCCGAACTCAGCTGCGTAACTCGTCTTTTGAATCTTGAACTCCTGAATGGAGTCGACCGACGGATTGATGACGAGGTTGTTGAAATACTCGTCGGTGACTTTCACACCGTCGACCAGGTAGATGTTATGGCCGCTGCGTTGACCGGCGACGTTCACTAAGTCTCCGGCCTGCTGAAGTGCGCCACCTCGCGTTCCACCCGGTGGTTTGACGACGCCTTCGCTGAGCTGCGCCATTTGGATAAATTGCCTGCCGTTCAGCGGCAACTCGGCAACACGTTCGCGATCGATGACGTCGCTGACCTCGCCCGTCGTCGTCTGCAGGATTTGTTCGCCCAGCGTTACAGTTTCGGTTACGCTGATCGATCCCGCCTCGAGCTCCAGATCAAGATTGATGACCTGTCCAATGCGCAACTCAATTCCGGTCTTCGTAACTTGTTGGAACCCGGTTACTGACGCCGAGAGCGTGTATTCGCCGACGGCGAGCGAAGGAAATAGATACTGGCCGGATCCGTCGGTGACGCGTTCGACCTTTATATTGCTGGCGACGTGGGTTGCCGTGACCGTTACACCGGGGATAACTGCCCCAGTCTGATCTTTGACAAGACCTTGAATCTGTCCGGTGTTAGTTTGCGCTTGAACAACCGGCGCGACGCAGAAGAGAGCAACGAAGACAAGAAGACCTGCTTTGAGAGAGGGCATGATTTGTTCCCGCTAGCTGAGGTGAAGTACACGCGGAGCCTACTCCGCCACTATATACGTGTCAAGGTAGTTGATTGATAACGAAAACATACACGTGCGCGCGCAGAAGTGAGTGCAAGCAATAAAAAGGCCGGAGTGGTCTCCGGCCGTCTTCAGTGTTGTGCTGAAAGAGTTCTATTTCTTTTTCCGAAATAGTTCCAACAAGTCCACACCAAACCCGATACGGTAAAAATCACGATTGCTTGGTTGCGGGTCGGCGATGAAGACCGTTGTGTCCGTAACGCGAACCGATGAAGCAGCAGTGTTGAGGATGAACGGTGTTTCTATCTTCTTTGGACCACCGACTTTGAATTTTGCGGTGCCGAACAAATACAGGAAACGATACTTGTCGGGAAAGGGAAGAGGATAGAAACCGTCGATCCCTAACACAAACTTGACGAGCCTCCCGCCAGTTACGGCTTCGCTTTGACCAAAGGTTATGTCAAGCATCGCCGGAAACACGTTTTGAATTTCGTCTGTCAGCGTAGTGGCGCCATTCTTATCAAGCTTGGCATAGGTGTAGGTCTTGAATCTGAAACCGCCGAAGTACTGGCGCAGAAAACGGTCGCGATCCGGAGCAACGAAAGCGATGAACTCCTTATCCTTGGCTCCGGGAAAGATCTCCAGAAAGGCATCTCTTTGTGAACTGCCGGCCTTTGGGACCTCAAAGATCTCCGCGGATTGCTTTGGGTTCAACGGGCTTACGGCGCCAAACCCTGCTATGAAGCTCAGGTCCGTGTTCTTAAAGCTCGAAAGACGAAATTCCGGACCAACGACAAAGTCAAAGCCGGCGACAAATTTATTCGTCTCGCTTCCGGTTAATGTTTCGATGGCATTGGTTGCCACGTTCGAAAACGCGGTGATTTGCGCAGGCGTGCTGGTTAATCGGACATCACCCCAGACGGACATGCGCGGGGGCTTTGTGTCTTTCACGCTTGCTAATGGCGTGTTAATGAAGAGATCCAGAAACGGCTGACCCTTACTATCCGCGGACGCGCCGCCACTCTGTTCAAATCCGACAATGAATCTTTTGTTCAAACTACTGAACGGATTCTTAAAGTCGCTCTCCTCAGCGCCGCGCATCGTCTGGACCTCAGGCGGTGGCGGTGGAGCGGCTGCAGGTGCGACTGGAGCGGGTTCTGTTCTTGTTTCTGGAGTCGCTGCGCGAGGCGGGCCGGAGACATAGTTTGACGCCGTCTCGGCACTGCTATCAGCGTTGTTCATGCTGACAGGCACCAGCCTTGGCCCATCTATCCGGCTGAGCCTTAATCGTGCGGTTCGGAGCTCGATTGAGAACTGCAGTTCGAGAGCTTCGTCCCTGATATTGGCGTCCATCGCTCTAATGCGAAAGCGGTAAACTCCAGGTTGAGTTTCCTTGAGAACGCCGTTGATCGTGCCATTGGTTTGCACGGTTAATCCGGCGGGCAATTCACCTGACGCAATGGACCACAGAATGATCGCATTGCGGTCAGACTCAAGCCGGAGCCGATATTTGTCGCGTAGAACACTTTCGATTTCCACTCGATAAGGTTCGCCCTGACGTGCCGCCGGCAAGGCAAACTCCTGCGTCCCTTCCTGCGCAACTGCCGCGCTGGTCGCCACCAGACACACGGCAATTAACAGAAATAGACGAATATATCGGGATTGGTTCATCGTTAATTCCCTCCTATAGCTTCAGAATTCCAGTGAAGGTGTGAGTTGGCCCAAAAACATTTCATGCACCCTGAAATGTTTTGCCCGGAATACTCACTTCAATCGTCACGCGGGGAATTAATCGATGTGTTTGGCGCTCTACCGAATCTGATGGTTTGAGGAAAAGCATGACAAACAAGACTCCCGTAGCAACGGTCCTCCTCTTCGTTTGTTTCACTGCAATGGGGTTGACTCCTGGTTTCACCCGCGGCACTTCATCAGTGGCTCCGGTTGAAGCGGCTAACGTGGTGCTGCCGCCGGCCGTAATTGCTTCTCAGGAATGCGCAAAGTGTGAAGGGAAGTGCAAAGCATGGATTGACAAGTGCAAGGACGGAGGACAGTACGCTTGTTACAAAGCTGCTGCCTGTCTCTGCAAGTGCAATCTCGATGCTGGTGGCTGTGGCAGTTCGAAGAAGGCACTTGAGGAGTGTGTCGAACAGAACGAAAAGGCCGCGAAGGAACTCGGTCCGCCGGATCCTGAAGAATAGTTTCTCTGTGTTGGAGGTTGAATGTGTTAACGAGATCGATAGCGGTGATTCTGGTTGCGGCGCTCTTGATATTGCAAGGGTTTGTAACACCCAGCGCCGGCATCAGTAATCATCAGAATCCGGCGCCGCCCTTGAAGTGGCGCGATTGGCAGTTGGTCGGATCCTGCGGCGGTGTAAACTTCCTGGCAAGCATTACCGTCGATGACGGGCGTAATGATGTTGAGTTGAAGCTCAAAATAGACAACCAGAATGCGCATGCGATTCAGACGCGATTGGATGCCATCGTCGAGTCCGCGGAAGGTGAGAAGAAGTCACGCGATAACGTTGGTACTGGCAGGTTGAACGGCAAGCGAGCGGCGGACGCCTGCAGTACTATTCCGAGTCTTTGTTTTGGCGTTCTGTTTCCCTCGGGAATACTTCAGAAAGAGCCGACCGGCGTTGCGAAAATAACCTTGACTAAAGTTGAGGTTGCGAATATAGATGCACCTCCGGCGCATGCTTCACCAGCGAAGTACCTCGAGCCGTTCCGTGACTTTCCGACTACAAGGTGCCGGGATTTATCAATATCGTTCGTGGGTGGTGGCACACCCGCATTCGTCAAGCTGACTGACAGATGCGTCAAAGCTTTACCGAAATGGACGAAACCCGACTGCGATGACGCTGTCGACGAGATCATAAAAGCCTACACGCGCGCAACCACCGTTGCAGATCAGAATTGTATTAAGGAGTGGCGTGCCTATCAGCAGTGCTATGAGATTTATGCTTACGATTCCAATCCTTATCCGGGGCCGTCGTGTCAGCGGCCTGCGTGTAAGGTGAGCGTAGTAAAGAGGTCAGTCGATGGAAACAATTAGAATCCTGTTGTACACCGATAACTCAGATATCCGTAAGAATCCGGATCCGGGCAGTTGGGGCGTCACTGATTTGGAGCGATTCATCAAGCTCAAGCTTCAGGGAATTGCGGATGTTTGTTTCGATGTGCTGAACAGACATGATGTCGACCTGAAAACAGGACAGGAAATAAATGGGGCACACAAACTTACAGACGGACTATTGAAGCAATACGATGAGCTTTGGTTTTTTGGTTATAGACAGGTCAACCTTCCTGACGCGAAGCCTCCAGAGCCTCCGGAGCCTCACAATGAGCTTGAGTGCGACGAGAAAGAATTGCTTTGCGACTGGATGAAAACAGGTGGGGTGTTAATTACTGGAGACCACTCTCAGGTTGATCCGAGGATCGAAAACAGCTCCTGTGATGATAATCATGATACGTTTCTTACCCTCGGCCGAGCGATTGGCAAAGAAGTTCCACGCGCAGGGCAGTTGCGGTTTTGGGAAGGACCTCCGACTAATTGTCCGAGCCCGCTGAATCTCGAAAGGTCCGATACCTTTAACACGCAAGAGGGAACCGATCCGTGCCAACTGGATGCGAATCTGACATTTCAAATGGACGAGTTTCCTCAGACCATATTCCTGGTGAATCCTTGTTTTCCGCATACTATATTCAGAAAGCCTATTCCTGAAAGTAACGAATTTACTCCGATCACTAAGCTGCCGGATCATGCTCATGAGGGAAGGATCCGAATCCCTGAAACACTAGATAATAAGTGGTCCGGGGATCTGTCCCCGCACGTGATCGCTCGGGGTATCGACAAGAGGTTCACGGATAAGAAGAGGATATACGATTTGCTGGCAGCTTATGACGGAAACGAGAGTGCCGGACGAATTGTAGCGGATTCTTCGTTCCATCATTATCTAAACATCAATCTGTCGCATCTGCCGTCTAGAAAAGGAGACCTGCCGGAACCGGGAACTCCGCTGGATGATATCGCGCAATTTTACGGAAATTTGGCCCACTGGTTAGCTCCGAAAAAGATTAGAGATCAGATAAAAGAAGGATTGCTTTTCGGGCTAGCGAAACATCCCGATATCAATGAGCTTAAGGGTAACAAGCCATCAATCGTGGGGCACGCTGCTCGTGTCTTGTTGAATAGGAGTATCGGCCTGTCACGAGTCAGTCTTTTGTTCCAAACCTCCGAATTTGAGTGCGGGTTAACCATTGCAGATCACATACTCGCATATCTTTTTTTGGAGGAAAGTACCTTCCCTCCCGAGAGCTTTCTCCACCCGCAGAATCTTCTGGGCCAGGTTATTCAATACTATCAATCTTCGCTCCTCCAATTAGGTTTCCGAGAATTGGGGTGGTTAGACAAAAGCCCTCTATCTGTAACAGAAATGCTTCAGCAATTTGTCGCTTTGCAACTGAGATCGAATCCTAGCTTCGCGGGATTCCTTAACCAATGGATTCTAGGTAACAAAACCAATCCCTAAGGAGGAAATTGAGATGGCGTTTGAGTGTGGACCCCAAATATGGCTTTCATGTCTTAACAGTACGGCCGCGACATGCAAGGAGAGTGATGCACGTTATGAAGGTAAGATGGTCATTCTGACTCCGGATCCCCAAACGGGTCTTTTTACGGGTGAGTTCGTCCCCAAGGGGGGCGGCACTCCTCAAAAACTCACCGGCCAATGTTCAAATTCAAGTCCGCATATAACTGTTAAGCGCACTGACGCCGGCGGAGAAACTCATGACTACACAGGGGCGAAGTCCGGAAACAAGAATATGAAGGGTAAGCACAAGAAGTCGAAGACCAAAGCTAAAGCACGCCAGCCCGTGGTTGATGATGATGAGTGGATGGCCACAAAGACAACCTAACAGTTTCTTCAGGTATGACGCATGGCTCTAGCAATTAGAAACATCTGTACGTCTATCTTTGGATGGGGGCCTATGGACCTGGGACGACTCCGGAGTGTTCTGATTGTCTTATTGTTTTTCACTAGTCACCAGTCTCCTGGCGCCGCTAGGGAGAATGTGAAAACTTCCCAGGAAGAAGCCCCCATCGTTTTAACTCACAATGCGCGTCAAAGAAAGCAAATCACAAGGGGTCAATCTCAGTATTTCAGTCTCGATCTCCAAGCGAATCAACTCGCGCAACTCGTTTTTCAATGGGAGGGACTGAATCTGAATGTTGGGGTTCGGGATCCCTCAGATCGGAAGTTGTTTCCTTCAGACATATCTGTCGCTTCGCCAGGACCCGTCTCAATTTGGATCCTGGCAGAAACAAGTGGGGTGTTTAAATTAGAAATCACCGCGGCAGTAAGACAAAAAATTAGCGGCACATACGAAGTCATTTTCCAGGACCTCCGTTCTGCATCACCAAGCGATTCCAACTACGTTAGAGCTCAGACGCTCATAGCTGAAGGATCCAGCAGCTCAAACATCGTTGCAAAGATCGATAAGTACAACCAGGCAAGTCTGCTTTGGCAAAATCTGGGCGCGGGGAATGAAGAGGCCAGAACCTTTCTACTTCTTGGTGAGGCCTATCGCAATAATAGTGAGTTGGATACAGCAACCAGATTGTCTAAGGCGACTAACTCGTATGAACGTGCTGCGGCTATATGGAAGCGAGAGGGTTATGTAAAAGGCCAGGGATATGCAGAGCTAAGTTTAGGCTCGCTCAATCAATTTCTAGGTTCTGCATCGGATGCGTTGAAACATTATGAAGAGGCTCAGACGCTCTTCGTTCAGATTTCGGACGGACGTGGCCAAGCGAGCGCATTGTACGGTCAAGCATTCGCTCAGATGGTAACCGCTCAAACGCCACAGGCGATTCAGAACCTTCTAACCGCGGTTTCAATTCGACGTACTCAAGGTGACCGAATCGGTGAAGCGAACGCCCTGAATATATTGGCGGATGCCAACCGGATCATGGGGAATTTTGATGAAGCGTTGGCTTTGTATGGTCAGGCCAACGAGGCGCTCAGGGGGATGGAACATACTTCTATGCAGGCCTCGCTGATCAACGGGACGGTGTTGGTATATGACGATTGGGGTGATTGGCAACGAGCTAAGGAGGGTTACTTACATGCAATCGATCTCCTGGAATCGTTGTTGGGAGCCGAAGGACTCAAGGTTTGTCATTCACCCCCGGCTGTGAGTGCCGGTGTTTGTAGAATGATTGCAACTGCTCTGGATAATCTTGGTGAGACCTATAATTCTCTCGGTGAGCCGGATCGGGCACTCGTCGAATTCAATAAAGCGTTGATTGTCCGAGACGCACTGGCTCAGCCATTGGGACAGGGGGCGACAAGGTTCCACATCGGATATTCACACTATTTGCGCGAGGATTCAGGGCGAGCCTTGGAATTTTACAACTCCGCCCTGGCTTATCAACAAACAGCCGGCGACCAAAAAGGTATAGCCTTAACCTACGCGTATATGGGCATGGCCCATACGGCCCTGCATCAACCCGACAAGGCTTTGGATCTTTATAAAAAGGCTTTACCGATCTTGGAGAAATCTGAAGACAAAAGGGCGCAGGCAATTACGCTCGATAAGATTGGGAGCGTACTTGCCGTATTAAAAAATTCCGCTGGATCAGAAGAGGCTTACAACAAAGCTCTGGGACTCTGGAGATCTGTTAAGGACACGGACGGAGAGGCGCTGACACTCTACAACCTGGCGAGTGCTATGCGAGCAGCTGGGGATCTTAAGAAGGCAAATGAATACATTGCGAATGCCATAAAGTTAGTAGAGACCCTCAGAACAGAGGTTACCAATCAACGCCTCCGGGCTTCCTATTTAGCAAACAAAGCTAACTACTACGAACTCGAAGTTAGTATCAAGATGCAGCTCTGGCGGACTCAAAACCGGCAGCAAGATCTGGCGGGGGCGCTTGAGGCTAATGAAAAGGCTCGTGCTCGCGTCCTTTTAGACGCATTGAATGAAGCTGGAGTGGGCCGTAGTGTTACCGCTGAGAGCTCCGACCCGCGCTTCTCATTAATGATCGAGCAGCGATTGAAATTGCTTAGCTCGCTGGCGGCCAAAGCTCAGACTCGTACTCGCTTACTAAGTGGCGCATACTCACCCGAGCAGATTGCCTCTCTGGATCGCGAACTCCAGGACCTTTCAGACAAGTATGATGAGCTGCAAACCAAAATAAGAACTCGAAATCCGAAGTTTGCCCAACTAACCAAACCCGAGCCCGCCACTCTCCTACAAATTCAGGAACAACTCGATGACGACACGAGCCTCATTGAATATGCCTTAGGCGAACCTCGCAGTTATGCGTGGGTGATCAACCGCGATTCCATTACAGGCGTAGAACTCAAAGG
>DATNJO010000832.1:0-2255 GCA_035603895.1 Pyrinomonadaceae bacterium | reverse complement strand
GCGTACCTGCCGAAGCTGCGGGACAAGTGACGAAGCTGCTAAAGATTCCAACGATTGGCATCGGCGCCGGTTCCGGTGTGAGCGGCCAGGTCCTCGTGTATCAGGACATGATCGGTCTCAATCCAGGCTTTAAGCCGAAGTTCCTGAGGACGTACGCGAACGCATTCGAAATTATTCAGGCTGCGCTTGATGCGTACGATCGTGATGTAAAGAGGGGAAGCTTTCCGTCCGAGAGCGAGAGCTATTCTCCGATTCACCAGCTCAACCGCGGCGCGGCATAACTCGCGTGTGGCTTTGGCCATAGCGCGACCACATGTTCATAGCCCTTAGAATGGTCCTGTAAAAAGAGACCATCTGGTCCAACCATAAGTGAGTACTCATCGCTGACTACGGGAATACTGGCATCGGTGGTTGTGGCTTTTGGATTGTCGTTTCTCATTGCAGTACCTCACTTGACGCTTGAATACCAATTACTGTTATGACTCTCTTTCGTTCCTTCAACTCCGCAATCCGCTTCTTACCGCAATTGTAATTTTGCGAGTGCTCAGCTCAACCGGCTCAGTCCCAACATCTGCCTGAGAGTGTGTCTAAGTCCGATCCGGTTTTGCGTTTGACAATCTTGATTTGGGACTCCATCTGCCTGGTCCTTTCTGCGCTGAATCAAATGCGAAAGGTAACTGAGGCGATGTCTGTGTATTGCGTGCAGTTGCTCAGTCTCGCGTTTTGCGCCATGAAGAACTGCTATTGGACGAAATGTTTTCAAGCGATAACCCACGCATAACAACCAGACAAAAGCGCACATTCAAGCAGGAATTCGAAAAACACCTCCAACTCTTCCACGTAAACTCCAATAACTTGCGCGACTTTGTAACTCACACGCGGTGAGAACAGACGAAGCGCGAGTGAGAAAGAAAACCAGAGGAGTACTAGTTGGATGAAAAGTAAGAACACACAAATTCTATTGGTCACATTGGCGATCACACTCGCCTGTTCCAGCCTGGTGCTGGGCCAGGACAGCACCGCATTGACTGTGGAGCCGAGTGGATCAAAGGCGCCGGATACCGAAATTGCTGAGGGAAAGAAGACGAAGACCACCGGCATTGTCACCAATCGCACTGGCGACACATTCACCATTCGTGATGTACGCGGCGCGGAAACGACCGTCGTCATAACGGATAAAACAAAATTCAGGTTAGTGCGCAACGGGCTCTTTCGTGCTGACCGATCTTCCAATGCCGCTGAGATCTTGCGCGGTCTGAGGTTGGAAGCGGAGGGAAGAACAAACAGTGACGGCCAGATCGTGGCCAAACACATTCGCTTCGACGAAGAGGATCTGAGAACAGCTCAGGCACTAGAGTCGCGCGTGGACCCGGTTGAGAACCTTGCGAAATCGACGCAGGCACTGGCCGAAAACAATCAGCAGCGTATTGGTGCGGCTGAACAAAACGAACAACGCATTTCCGGACAAGTTGAGGAGTTGAGCACTGTTGCAAATACGGCTGTGGCCGCTGCGAAGAATGCACAGTCAACGGCCGATCAGGCCGAGTCAGATGCAACGACGGCGAATGCGCGGATCAACGTGCTCGACGATTACGACGTGTTGGCAATAATTGCAGTGCACTTCAAAAACGGAAGCGCTCGTCTTTCACCCCAGGCCCAGGCAGAGATCGATGTAGTGGCAGACACCGTGAGTGAGAACCTGAATGGTTGGGTAGTCGCAGTTCAGGGTTATGCCGATTCAACCGGTCGCACAGCAAGAAATCGTTCGCTGAGTGAACGTAGAGCAAAAGCTGTGAGTGATTACCTTGTGACCAAACACGGCGTACCGCCCTACCGGTTGGTCCAACCATTTGGTTTCGGTTCGTCAGATCCGGTCGCGGCGAACAACACCCGCGAGGGCCGCTCCCTGAATCGGCGTGCCGAGATCAGGGTCCTGGTCAATAAAGGAATCAACTCGCAGGGAAAGGCGCAGGCAGCTTCTCAGGAACAATTGCCTCCGCGGCGATAAGCTCTTTGAGATTGCAGTGCAGGACGGAGATTGAAGAAGGAATAAACATGTCGTACCAGAATAATGTACAACCAACCTCAAGGCTCCGTCTGTGCACCGCACAGCGTTGGACGGTGAGGTTCGCTCTACTAATCATCCTTTCATTAGCCGGCACGCAAGCTGTTCTGGCGCAGACCAGCGTGCTTCGAGGAACAGTCAGCGTCAGTTCAACTAGTGGAGCAGGTGAAAGGCTACCGGGTGCAAGTTT
>DATNJO010000831.1:0-4428 GCA_035603895.1 Pyrinomonadaceae bacterium | reverse complement strand
GGACGAATACCTGCCTGATTGAAACTCGCCAAACTCTTTTCAATACCCCGCAACTCGGAGTTGCACAAAGGTCACCAGTAACCGCGGTAGAAGATAAGCAAAACACCTTTCGGCGCTTTACCATCTATCGGCGTTGTCAGCAGCTCATTTAAAGAGACTTGCCGGCCGGTCGAGTCGGGCAGAGTAAACTCCGGAACCTTCTGGCCCACCTGCGGCGCGCCGGTTGACGGCGGCAACCAACGCGCAAAAACGAAGTACGAAAACAGAAACAGCGCGATTATCAGCACGCTAAACGTAGTGACTAGCGAGGTGATGATCTTCGAACGCGTCGGATGCGCCCGATCGCGTGAGAAGCCGCGGCGTAGTCCCAGCCAAAGAAAAACTGCCGCCACTGCAAACATCAGCAGGTTAACCCACGGAAAATCACGCGTGAGGGGAAACCAGACGAACACGGCAATGTAGCTGAAACCAGCAACGAGGGTGAGAAGAACACCGGCCCATAGCGGCCAGTTGATTTGTCGAGCATTCATCGCAAGAGTCCTCTACATATCGACTATCGATTTGAAACCGCCGTAACACATGCGTTTCACGTCAAACGGCATCTCGGCGCCACTCTCCATCAACTTGTTCATCCGCGGATCGCTCATTACCTTCTTGTTGATACGATCGCGATCCGCGCGCGTCTTGTAGATGATAAACGAAAACACGATCGTCTCACCGGGCTTCGGCTTGAACGGCTTTTTAAAGGAAAGGGCCCACTGCGGATCGAGATCGTCGCCGACTGCTTCGACGTAATGCAACGCTCCGTGTTCCTTCCAGATCTTTCCCGCTTTTTGCGACATGGCGCGGTACTGTTTCAGATTCGATTCCGGCACCGGTACGACAAATCCGTCAACGTAGCTCATTCATTTTTCTCCTTATTCGCAGTTAACCATCCAGGGAATACCAAAGCGATCGGTGCACATTCCGAAGCCCTTAGCCCAGAACGTTGGACCAAACGGCAGCGTCACCGAACCGCCCTCCGACAACTTGTTAAAGATCTCTTCGCCTTTCGCGGCGTCGTTCAGCGCGAGTGAGAGCGAAAAGCCTCCCGATTCTTTCTGATGTCCCGGAGGCGCGTCAGACGCCATCACGACGTGGCCATCAATCGAGAATCGCGCGTGCATGACCTTTTCGCGCCATTCCGCCGGCACGTGTTCTTCCGCCGGAGTGCCGGCGTGCTTGATTATGTTCTCGATCTTGGCGCCAAGAGTTTGTTCGTAAAAGTTCAGCGCCTCTTCACATGTTCCGTTGAACATCAGGTACGGACTTAATTCCATGATTACTCTCCTTCGAATTGATAATTACCAATGCTTCGACTACCAATGCTTCACTCCGCGTCCGTACGCCACGAACGCGCAGAGCAAACCAGTTATCAATGGCATGATCCCCGCAGCAGCGCCCATTCCCATGACGCTGACGACGACTGCGCCAATCATTACGATCGTCAACCCAACCGCCGCGAGCACCGTCAGTCCTTTCCACTTGCGGACGATGCCGGGCAGAATCAATCCGAGTCCGCCGAGCACTTCAACCACACCGATGAACGTCATAAACCATTGTGAGAAGCGCATCGCTTCCGGCGGCGCTTGCGCTTGCAACTGATCCGCCGGTATCGCCAGCTTGAGCCCGCCGGCAAACAAGAACAGCAGCGCCAACAATATCTGAATGATCCAAAGTAGTATGTTCATAATCGTTTCCTTCTAAAGTGAGTTTAGGGGAACCAACAAACGCAGCGTAGGGTTTCGTAAATAAAGTCCCAGCCACAACAAAACACCGAACACAATCGCAAAGACGATCGAGAAGACAGGTTCGCCGGCGCGAACGTGCGTGGCGACGGCGCCACCGAGATAAGCCGTCAATAGGATCGCGCCGAGCACCGCGGTTCTGGGAATCAAGTAAAGAATCGTGCAGACGATCAGGACCGCGCCGATCGGGACGATTGTGCTTTCGGGATAACCGAGTCGCACAGTTGCTTCGACTACGGGTGCGGGTTTTACGAGTTTCATCGCGCCGTCAACCAGAAGAAACAAAGCCGGCAATCCACTGATGATTCTTCCGGCCCAGCGAGTGCCTTTCGGAACGGCGATTGGCTCTGCTTGCATTGATAGTCTCCTCAATTTGCCGGTAAGCCTGATATTTCCAGCACCGGTCTGATTTCAATCGTGCCGAATTTAGCACCTGGCACACGTTCGGCGATCTTCATTGCTTCGTCGAGATCGTGCGCGTCGATCAAGTAATAACCGCCGAGTTGTTCGCGAGTCTCCGCAAAAGGACCATCAGTCACGAGCCGCTTTCCTTCACGTACGCGCAAACTGGTGGCAGTGATCGTCGGATGCAGTGGTCCGGCGGAAATGTATTTCCCCTCTGTGCTCAGATCGCAGGCGAGTTGAGCCGATTCAACGTAGCAATGCTCGCGCTCTTCTTCGCTCAGCGAATGTTCGTCCAGATAAACCAGCAACATGTATTTCACTTGATTCTCTACCTCCACCCCTTAGTCGAACTACAGGCTCGTGAATCGACACCCTCACGGTAATTTTTTTATTATCAAACGTGCTTCCCAACGCCAACCTCGCCGTCGATGCGGTCTACCGGTCTGACTGGGGCCGCATTGTGGCCACTCTGATCCGGCAATTCGGCGACTTTGAGCTAGCCGAAGATGCCGCGCAGGAAGCGTTCACCGCAGCCGTCGACCAGTGGCGCACTGACGGCGTTCCCGATTCGCCGAGCGCCTGGATTATCCAAACAGCCAAACACAAAGCCATCGATCGGTTGCGACGGCAAACTCGTTTGCAGGAAAAACTGGAGACGCATCCGGAACTCTTTCCGAGTGAGATCGTCGACGAACCCAATTTCAATTGGGGCGAAATTCCCGATGATCGTCTGCGTCTGATCTTCACTTGTTGCCATCCGGCGCTCGCGCTCGAGGCGCAAGTCGCGTTAACGCTGCGCACGCTCGGCGGACTGCAGACCGACGAAATCGCTCGCGCATTTCTCGTTCCGACTGCGACGATGGCCCAACGTCTGGTACGCGCCAAGCGAAAGATTCGCGACGCCGGAATTCCCTTCACCGTGCCTGACACGAGCGACATGCCGGAGCGGCTCGATGCAGTCTTAACGGCAATCTATCTAATCTTCACCGAAGGCTACGCGGCCACGCGTGGCCAGCCGCTCATTCGCGCGGACTTATGCGCAGAAGCTATCCGCCTCGGACGGCTCGTCAGAACGCTGCTCGAACCGAATCCACCCGCGGAAGCCACGGCGCTGGTTGCGTTGATGTTGCTGCACGATTCACGACGCGAAGCTCGACTCGATGAAGCAGGCGATCTCGTCGTCCTTGAAGAACAGGACCGAAGCCGCTGGAACAAGGCGCAGATCGCGGAGGCACTGACGCTGGTTGATGAAGCACTCAGCAACTCACCTGGTCCATTCGCGCTTGAAGCGGCAATCGCCGCGGAGCACTGCAAGGCTGCTCGTGCGGATGATACAGATTGGCCGCGGATCGTCAAACTCTACGACTTGTTGCAACAACTGCTACCCTCGCCGGTCGTGGCGTTGAACCGCGCTGTCGCGATTGCGATGGCCCATGGACCAAACGCCGGCTTGGCGATAATCGACGAACTCGCCGCAGCGGGCGAGCTAGACGATTATCACCTGCTTCATGCCGCACGCGCAGACATGCTGCGCCGTCTCGGATCCAACACGGAAGCGGCCGAAAGCTACGAACAAGCTCTGCGCCTTGCCACTAACGCCAGCGAACGCCGCTTCCTCGAACGTCGCCTCCGTGAAGTCCGCACCCCTGTTTCCTGATTAGTCGCCGCTGGCGCCGCTTGCTTTCATGGCCGCCAGACGTTTTTCGATCTCTTCTGGTGCGACGTCTTCCTTGTGTGTCGCGACGGTCCAGACGTGACCGAATGGATCGGTCAACGTTCCCGACCGATCGCCGTAGAACTGATCCTGCACTGGCTTCTTCTCAACGCCACCTGCGTCGATCGCCTGTTTGAAAATCGTGTCCACGTCATCAACGTAGATCATGATCCCGACCGGTGAGCCACCCAACGTTACGGGCGAAACAAAACCCATCTCCGGGAACTCGTCAGCCAGCATGATCGGCGAGTCGCCAATCTTGATCTCCGCGTGGCCGATCTTCCCTTCGTGCTCCATGCGAAACAGTTCGGTCGCACCAAAGGCTTTCTTGTAATACTCGATCCCCTCAGCTGCGCCTTTAATGCTGATGTACGGTGTTACGGAGTGATACCCTTCCGGAATTGGCTTTACGTCTGCCATTTGCCTCCCCTTTCTTGTTTGTCTTGAGTTGTTTATTTCAACAGTTTCTTCTTGTCGAGAAACGCGATCACCGCGGTGTTGAATTCCTTCGGCTTGTCCAGG
>DATNJO010000830.1:0-6737 GCA_035603895.1 Pyrinomonadaceae bacterium | reverse complement strand
GTGCCGGCGATGTTGCTGCCGCATTTCAAAAGCGAAGGCGTTGAGTTTCGTGCGATCGCTACGGCGTCGGGGGTCTCGGCGCATGACGTTGGGAAGAGATTCGGATTCGCGGAGGCTGTCTCGAATGCTGATGACGTTCTTGATGACCCGAACGTAAATCTTGTTGTGGTTGGCACGCGCCACGATCTACACGGCGAACTCGCACGCAAAGCGCTCGAGCGAAACAAAAACGTTTTCGTCGAAAAACCTTTGGCGCTCAACGACGATCAGCTCGACGCAGTTTTAGAGGCTGCGGAAAAATCCAGCGGGCGTTTGATGGTCGGTTTCAATCGTCGCTTCTCGCCTTCGGCCCAACAGGCAAAGGAACATTTTGCCAATCGCGACACGCCGTTATCGATACTTTACCGTGTCAACGCCGGTCACATTGGGAAAGAACATTGGACGCAGGATCCAACTGAAGGCGGTGGACGCATCGTCGGCGAGGTTTGTCACTTCGTCGATCTCATGCAGTTTCTTACCGGAGCAGCGCCGGTGTCTATTTTTGCAGAGTCCGTTAGTGCGAAGTCGTCGAAGATCGTTGATGCGGATTCCGTTTTTATCACGCTGCGATTTGCGGATGGTTCGAACGGAGTCATCGCCTACCTGAGCGAAGGCGACAAGTCGTTGGCAAAAGAACGTGTCGAGATCTTTGGGGCGGGAAGGAGTTTTGTCCTGGACGATTTTCGCCACGGAAAAATACAGGACAAGGGTCAACGCACACAGGTCCAACGCATCTGTGCCGTTCTGCGCGAAGGCGGACCAGCGCCGATTAGTGTTGATGAATTAGCCGCAACCACGCGAGCTACCTTCCGCGTGCTCGATTCTCTCAGAACTAAATGTGTGGTATCGCTGGAATAGTAAGCCGCCAGCCTGACACGGTTATTGGTCCAATGCTCGAGAGTATCGAGCATCGCGGCCGTGACGATCAGGGCGTTTGGGTTTCAGATCCGATCGACGGCTCGGCCCAACGCGCCTGTCTCGGTCATCGACGTCTCGCGATCATCGATCCCTCGCCTGCGGGCCACGAGCCGATGTTTTCGCCCGACGGCCGTTTCGTTCTCACCTTCAACGGCGAAATCTACAACTATCGCGAATTGCGCGAACAGCTTCGTTCGGTCGGACACAAGTTCAAAACCGATAGCGATGCCGAAGTGTTGCTGGCAGTGATTGTGGAGTGGGGTTGGGAAGGGATTAGCCGTCTCAACGGCATGTTTGCTTTCGCCGTTTGGGACAATCGCGAACGCACTTTGACATTGGTTCGCGATCACGTGGGGATCAAGCCACTGTACTATGCGAGCGTTCCCAGTGGATTTGTTTTTGGGTCGGAAATAAAAGCAATTCTTGCTTCAAAGCTAATCAAAGCGGAATTAAACGCGGAAGCGCTGCATCAGTTTCTCACCTTCCTTTGGGCGCCGGATCCGAACACGTTATTCGAAGGTATCAACACGGTTCCACCGGGTCACTATCTTCAGTTCAAAAACGGGGATGTGAAAGTAACACAATGGTGGGACGTTTCATTTGAAGAGATTGACGACCGGAAAAGTGATAGTTGGTGGCAAGAGGAAGTACTGGGAACGCTCGATCGCGTAGTGAAGATGGAGATGGTTGCGGACGTGCCGTTAGGGGCGTTTCTTTCGGGAGGTATCGACTCATCGGGCATTGTCGCGATGATGGATCGTCACAGTGACGATCAGAAGATCAGCACTTACACCGCCGGTATCAAGAGCGAAGATTTACGTTACGACATCATTCCCGACGACGTGCAGTGGGCGCGCCGCGTGAACGAACAGTTGAAGACGGACTATCACGAGATCATGCTTCAACCCTCAGTTGCGGAACTCTTGCCGAAGCTGGTCCATCACATGGAAGAGCCGCCGATCGACATGGCGATTCCGAGTTACCTCATTTCGAAGGCAGCGAGAGAAACGTTGACGGTGATGCTTTCGGGAATGGGTGGTGATGAAGTGTTCGCCGGCTATCCGCGGCAGTTGGCAATGAAGCTTGCTGCGGCGTTCGATCCGGTGCCGAACTTAGTGCGGCGGCCGTTGATGAAAACAGTTGCCGGCGTGCTGCCCGGCGGATTACCCGGACGATTCACAGCGCCATTACGTAATGCGAAGAAGTTTGCACGCAGTGCTGCGCTCGACTTCGAGGATCGCTATGTCGGCTACGGCACTTACTTTACCAATCAACTCAAACTTCAACTCTATACTGACGAGTGGCGCTCGCTGACGAGCGGCTACGATCCTTACGCAGCTCACCGGCGTTACTTCGCAAAGGTCCGCGATGCCGCACCTCTCAACCGGCTCCTCTACGTCGATCTGAAAACTTTTCTTCCGTGTCTCAACCTCATCACGACCGACAAGACGTCGATGGCGGCGAATCTCGAAGTCCGCGTTCCGTTCCTGAACCGCGAAATGATCGAGATGGCTGCGCGCATGCCGCCGCGTTTGAAGCTTCACGGCCTGACGCGAAAATACGTCCTGAAACGCGCACTAGAAAACGTGCTGCCGAAGGACGTTGTGTGGCGCAGGAAAGCGGGGTTCGGCGCCCCGATCCGCTCCTGGTTACGTGGCCCGTTACGCCCGCTCGTCAACGATCTGCTCTCCGAAGAATCAGTCCGGCGGCGGGGGCTGTTTCGTCCGACTGAGGTAAAAAGGGTCATCGACGCCAACTTCTCCGGGCGCGAAGACTACAACCTTCAGGTTTTTCAGCTCCTCGGCCTCGAACTCTGGCACCAGCAGTTTGGGATTTAAACTGTAATAACATTGACAAGCACTCCGCTGGCGGTCTACTCTGGCAGGGCGGGGCCACCCCGGCTCCGCGACCTTCTGAAGCCTCACTCGGCCACGAATGTCTCAGCTCACAACGATGATCACACCAGAAGAACTGGAGACCGCAACGCCTGAGATTCTGCACCCGGCCAGCATGGCAGGAAACGGTCAGTGTGTGCTGCTGGCAGAAGACGATCCGGCTCTGCGGCGATACCTCCAGGTTGTTTTGGAACGTGCGGGTTACCGAGTTGTCTCTGCCGCAGATGGGCTGGAGGCCATGAAATTTCTGCTGAGCGCCACCGTCGACGTGGTGGTCACGGACGCGGTAATGCCGAATCTGGATGGATATCAGTTGTGCCGGTTTATGAGAGGCAGCAAGCGCTTGTCGCACCTGCCGATAATTCTTTTGAGCGCCCTCGATCCGCGCAATGCGGTGCACGAAAGCGAAAACGTGGACGTTTTTCTGTCGAAGCCCGTCTCACCCGAAGACTTGCTAAACCGCATCGTAGAAGTAAGTCACAAATAGAGCCACAAAGAGGCATAAAAAAGCACAAGGGCTGGTCAAACTTCCCTTGTGCTTCTTGTGCCTCTTTGTGGCTTAGCTACTGTGACTGGCTTCGACGTTGTCGATCTGGGCGCGTTGCAGTTTCCCACTGAAGTCGACGTAAATCGACTTCCACTCCGAGAAAATATCCAACACTTGCGTGCCTGCTTCGCGGTGGCCGTTGCCGGTGGCTTTCGTGCCGCCAAACGGCAGATGCACTTCCGCGCCGATCGTCGAGGCGTTGACGTAGAAGATGCCCGTGTACATATCGTTCATCGCCCTGAACGCGCGATTCACGTCTCGCGTGTAAATGGCAGCGGAGAGTCCGTAGCGAACGCCGTTGGCGATCTGGACCGCGTCTTCGAGTGAGTTCGTGGGAATCACAGTCGTGACTGGTCCAAAGATCTCTTCCTGCGAAATGCGCATGTCCGGCGCGGCATCGGTGAACACGGTCGGTTCGATAAAGTGACCGTAAGCATAATCGCCGCGCGTCAGACGCTTACCACCGCAAGCGAGTTTCGCGCCGTCGTCGTTACGCCCGATGCGGATGTAGCCCATGATCTTCTCGACCGCGTCGGCGTTGATTACTGGTCCAACGTCAGTCTTCGGATCCGCGCCGTTGCCGACACGCAAACCTTTCGCGTGCTCAACCAGTTTCGTCACAAACTGGCGATAGACTTTCTTGTGAACGATCAATCGCGACGATGCAGTGCAACGTTGACCTGACGTGCCAAACGCGCCCCAGATCGCGCCTTCGACAGCGAGATCGATATCGGCGTCGTCCATGACGATGATCGCGTTCTTGCCGCCCATCTCCAGCGAACAGATCGCATTGCGCTCAGCGCAAGACGAGGCAACGATGCGGCCGGTTTCAGTCGAACCGGTGAACGAGATCAAACGCAGCGCGTTGTGATTCGTCATCGCCGCGCCGACCGTTTCGCCGTAACCGGTGACGAGATTTACGACACCCGGTGGAATGCCTGCTTCTTCACATGCTTTCACGAGGTTGTAAGTTGAAAGCGGCGTGTCTTCCGCGGGTTTGATGACGACAGTGTTGCCGCAGATCAGCGCGGGAATCAGTTTCCACGACGGAATCGCCATCGGAAAATTCCACGGCGTGATCAGGCCGCAAAGACCAACCGGCTGACGTATGCACATCGCAAACTTGTCGCGCATCTCCGCGGGCGTGGTGAAACCGTGCAAACGGCGTCCTTCGCCGGCGGTGTAGTAAGTGCAGTCGATTGCTTCCTGAACGTCGCCGCCCGCCTCTTTCAAGACCTTGCCCATTTCGCGGGTCATGTCGGAGGTGTAGCGTTCCTTATCGCGAATCAATATCTCGCCGAGGCGAAACAGGATTTCCGCGCGCTTGGGTGCGGGCGTGTTGCGCCAGCCATCGAAAGCATTTTGCGCGGCATTGACCGCGGCGTTAGCGTCGTCGCTCGTGGAAAGCGGAAAACGGCCGACGATGTCGCGCGTGTCGGCAGGGTTGATGTTTTCAAACATCTCGCCCGACTGGCTCGCGACCCACTGGCCGTCGATGTAGTTTTGGTAAGTTTTTGTTGCCGTGCGGCTCGCGCCGTTGCGCGAACTGTTTTTGCCGCTTGATTTTGAAAGAGCTTTTTTTGCCTGTGCCATATTACTGATAAGTGAACTGCACGATCAGCGGCAGCAGCAGGCGGTCACCCTTCGCATCTCGTTGCAATTGCATTCTGGTTAAGTTCAAAACAATTGGATCGCCCGGCTTGAGACCGCTCAAGACGCGTTGAAAGTCTACTAAAGAATTGACGGGCACACGATTGATCTTGTTGATTACGTCGCCTTCCGCAATCGCCGGCTGGCCGGAGGGTTGAGTACGAATCTCAGCCACGAGGCCGTTTGGATCGATGTCTTTTACGAGTAGTCCCTGAACACCGGTCAGGTGACGATCTGCGAGTAGCTGCGGCGTTAACTCAGCGAGCGTGACGCCCAAGTGAAGCGCATTTCCTTTGGGATCGGCGTCCTTCGGGGCGGCGGGCTTGGCCGGTTCAACCCACTCACGAATTGTTGGTGACGGTGGTCGTTCGTCAAGATTCACAGTTGCGGTGCGCTTGTCGAGTTTGCCGTTCACGTCTCGCAAAAACGAAAGTGTGACCTGTTGACCGACTGGCGTGTTCGCAACGCGCTGAATCAGATCCTGCGCATTGAGCACTGGCGCGCCTTCAAATTCGACGATGATGTCGCTTGGCTGAATGCCGATCTTCGAAGCCGGAGTCTCGCGGCCGTTTTCCTTCGGCGTCACGGACATCACGATCGCGCCTCGTGCTTCGGACAGTCCGTAAACTTTCGCGAACTCGTCGTGGACCGATTCAAGCGTGATTCCGAGATAGCCGCGCTTGACCTTGCCCTGCGCGATCAGTTGTTTGTAGACAAAAGAAGTTTCGTTTGAGGGCAGCGCGAAGCCGATACCGTTGTAATCGCCGGTGGACGTAGCGATCTGCGAGTTCATGCCGATCACTTCGCCACGCATGTTGACGAGTGGACCACCGCTGTTGCCGCGATTGATGGCCGCGTCGGTTTGCAGGAAGCGCTGAAAGACGTTGAAGTACGGGCTCTCTCGTTCCTTCTTGGAAATGATTCCGGCAGTGACGGTCTGGTCCAAACCAAAAGGCGAACCGATTGCGAGAACCCAATCGCCGACTTGCGCGGCGTTGGAGTCGCCGAGCGTGACGGTTGGAAGATCTTTCGGTGCGTCGATCTTGAGAACGGCGACGTCTGTTTCGGGATCGAAGCCGACGACAGTCGCACGATACTTTTCAGTGGATTGCAAAATGACCGTGATCTTGGCGGCGTCTTCGATGACGTGGTAGTTGGTTAGGATGTAACCCTTCGAGGTCACAATAAAACCGCTGCCGATGCCGCGTTGCGGTCTGCGTTGCTGGCGGCGAAACAGGTCGAGCAGCGGATTATTCGCTTCCTGGTCTTCTTTGTCCTCGTCCTTTTCGCTGACCTCGATCTGTGGCTGCGTGGTTTCGATGTTTACCACTGCCGGCTCGACGCGTTTCGCAATTTCCGCGAACGAGGCAGATAACGCCTCGGGCGCGCGGGCAATCTGGAGGTCGTTTTGTGCGACGATCGTTCGTCCGGACAGCATCGCGCCGATGCCGATGCCCGCGACGAGACACGCCACCGCGAGCGCCGCAATCCAGACACGCAGCTTGCGGAGAATAACTCGCTCCTGATCCGTCGCACGGTCCTTAGAAACCTGAAACATGATTGCAACCTCCGATTGCCGATCCTCGCCCCCAAAGAAAGGGATAGAGTATAGCGAAAGGGGTGTCGGGTAGCAAAAAACCGAGCCACAAAGAAGCAGGAACAGACTTGTGCCTCTTGTGCCTTTTGTG
>DATNJO010000829.1:0-2685 GCA_035603895.1 Pyrinomonadaceae bacterium | reverse complement strand
AAGGCCCTCGACTATTTCGATCGCGCGATCGCGCTCTCCCTCACACTCAAAGATCGCCGGCTCGAAGCCGGAGCGCACACGTGGGCGGGTGGAATGCGCGACATTATCGGCGACGTCGACAAAGCGTTAGACCATTATCACCAGGCAATAAAATTGGCGCGTAATGGCGGCTCCCGATTCGCCGAGGGAAGCGCGCTCCTCAACATCGGCAAGATCTATAGCGACCTGGCAGACTGGCAACAGGGGCTGGATTTCTATGGACAAGCCCTTGCTGTTTACAAGTCACTCACCGATGCCACCTTTGAGGCCCAAACGCTCAACAACATCGGCGTGGCCTATAGCCGTTCCGGTGAACAGGAAAAAGGACTCGATTACTTACAACAAGCGCTGACGCTACAACGGGCCGGGCAGGACAAAAACTCCCAATCGCGAACTCTGATCAACATCGCCCGCGTCTATCGTCTTATGGGCCAGTATGAGAAGGCGCGCACCTCTTGCACTCAGGCCCAGGCAATTCAGAAAGAAACCAACAATCGTGCCCATCAGGCCGATACGCTCGAAGAAATTGGCTTGACGTATTCCGAGGAAGGACAGCCCGACAAAGCCGTGGACTATTTGGTCCAGGCTATTCAACTCCAACACACCCTGGGTAACCTGCGGCGCGAGGGTGTGATCCTCGCGAGTCTCGGCGAGGCCTACAACCGTCTGCGACAGCCTGACAAAGCAACCGAACAATTCACAAAGGCGCTTTCACTCCTGCAGGAAATCGGCGATCTCAGCAATACAGCGCGAGCATTGGAAGGACTTGCGCGCGCGGAAAACAGTCGTGGCAAGCTGGACGACGCCCGCAAACACATCGAGGAGTCGCTGGCGCTCATCGAAACCGTCCGCACGCGCGCGAGCAATTTGCAGATGCGTTCCGCCTACCGCGCTTCGGTTGAAAACGCTTACGAGTTTTATATTGACGTGTTGATGCAGGAGCACGCGAAAGATCCGTCACAACGACGCGATGCGGAGGCCTTGCAGGCCAGCGAACGCGGCCGCGCGCGCAATCTGTTAGACCAGTTGGGCGAATCGCGCATCAACATTCGGCAGGGCGTCGACGCCGGTCTACTTCAGAAGCAACGCGAACTGTCTCAAGTGCTGAACGCTAAAGCCGATCGTGAGATGCAACTCAGAGCGCGCAAGGCAAGCCCTGAAGACTTGGCAACAGTGCGCCGCGAGATCAGCACGCTTGAGGATGAGTATCAGCAAGTGCAGGCGACGATCCGGCAGAGCAGTCCGCAGTACGCGGCTTTGACTCAACCTCAACCGCTCGGGCTGAAGGAGATTCAAAAACAACTCGACGCTGACACATTGCTGCTCGAATACTCACTCGGACGGGAGCGTAGTTACCTTTGGGCTGTTGGTCCGAACTCGCTGAAATCGTTCGTCCTGCCGAAGCAGGAGGAGGTCGAGAAGGTCAAGGATCGGGTTTACGAGTCGCTGACGGCGCGTAGTGTGATTAAGTCGCTGGAAACACCTGCACAGCGAGCTTCGCGCATCGCGCAAGCTGATAAAGACTTCGAGCAAGCGGTGAGCGAACTGAGCCGGATGATTCTGGCGCCTGTCGCGAGGGAGTTGGGAAACAAGCGGCTGGTAATCGTTGCTGACGGCGCGTTGCAGTACGTTCCCTTTGCGGCGTTGTCTGTGTCCTCCGTGGCAACTTATCAGCCGCTCATCGTGGACCACCAAGTAATCAGCGTGCCCTCCGTTTCGGCCTTCGCTGTTCAGCGAGAGAACCTTGCCAATCGCGAACCTGCACCGAAAACCCTTGCCGTAGTCGCCGATCCCGTCTTCTCAACCAGCGATCCACGAGTCAAAAAAGACGTGAGCCAAAATTCTTCGGAAACCTCGACACGGAGCTTCGAACACCTTCCAGCTAATACCACGACTACCGCGCAACTCTCGATTCCGCGGTTGCCATTCACCCGCTCGGAAGCGGATCGAATTCTCGCCGTCGCTCGCGCCGGATCGAATCTGAAAGCGCTCGACTTTCGCGCCAATCGCGCGATGGCTACAAGCGGCGAGTTGAGCAAGTATCGCTACGTTCACTTCGCGACTCACGGTTATCTCGATACGACACGCGCCGGACTCTCCGCGATCGTGCTCTCGTTGTTTGACGAGCAAGGCAAACCGCAGGACGGCTTCTTGCGCACACACGATGTTTACAACCTCAAATTGCCCGCTGAGTTGGTCGTGTTGAGTGCGTGTGAAACCGGTCTTGGTAAAGACGTGCGTGGTGAAGGTCTCGAAGGACTGACACGCGGTTTCATGTACGCTGGAGCACGTCGCGTAGTGGTGAGTTTGTGGAACGTTAACGACAAAGCGACCGCAGCGTTGATGCAACGTCTCTACACCGGGATGTTGCGCAATAACAAAACACCCGCCGCTGCTTTGCGCGCCGCGCAGATCGAAATGCTGCGCACCACGCAATGGCAGTCGCCTTACTACTGGGCCCCGTTTGTTATGCAAGGAGAGTGGAAATGAAATTCAAAGCAATTTTCCTATTACTAATTTTTTTGGCAGCATCCTCTTCATTGCTATCTACGCCTCAAAGTACCGATGAAAGGACGCGGAAACTTTGGGACACCGCTTTTATCACCCCGGCTGCTAACAAACAGTCAGCGGGCCGGGGGCGGCGCC
>DATNJO010000828.1:0-3056 GCA_035603895.1 Pyrinomonadaceae bacterium | reverse complement strand
TCTCATCAAAAACCGCTAGCCAGCGTTTGTTCGCAGACAAGGCAGTTGCGCCGATGAAACCATTGACTCTTAATTCCCGCGCAACCTGACTACTGTCCAGGTTTCTGAACTTTATCCTGTCGCCTTCGGGATAAACGATTTGATTGTTCACTATCGCGATCTGCGCGCGCCACGAATACAAGTCAAACAGTTTCTTCTGCTGACCATTTTCGAGATCGAGATGAACGATCTCACCTGGCCCAGGTTGCTCCTCCGGTCCTCTTAATCGATCGACCTTAACCACCGCACGACGGGAGCCTGGCACAAGTTGCGCATCGCTGACATAGTGGCCCGGTCCGGCGACTTTGTACTCTTTAAGCACCGAGAAATCGGCAAGGTTCCATAAGCGAACGTAGCCATCGCCGCCCCCAGTCAGGAGTTCTCCCGTTTGACCGTCTTGAGTAACAACGGAAACCGCGTAAGCTCCCGATGGTCCACCAAGCAAAGTCTTGATCTTGTTCGTTGTGAGATCGAATTCGAGTAAGCCCGGTCCTTTGCTGTAGCTGGCCCAGACTTTGGAATTATCAGCGTTGATGACCTGACCACTGAGAGCGAAAGCTCTGCCCGGAGTGTCAGACTCGAATTGCTCAAATTTACGAATGCTCTTCGGCTGAGCGTTGGCAGAGACTTCAATAATCTCGAACGGATCCATCCAGGTGAAGAGCATCAGCTTTGAAGCGTCGAGCCAAAGTGAAGCAGAAGCCTCAAAGTTTCCCACCGCCTGTTTCGCTACGGGATCGATCAAGAGGCCCTGGTCTCCGTGAAAACCTGCTTGATAAGTCGCGCTCAGCAGACGGCGATCGGAAGACGAGTTGAGTGAGTTCCAATAACGATTGCCACGCATGAATTCCGCGGGTGGCTGGCTTTGATCGTCGACGTTGAGTTTGACGATCGCGCCTCTTCCCATTCGCACCGGAGATTCCTGATCGACCATCGCGACATAAACATCGCGCCCGAGTAGCGCGGCCGCCATCGGAACACCGTTGATCTTCCACTGCGCGAGTTGCTTGTTCGATCGAAAATCCCAGACGACAACGTTTCCGGTTTCGGTAGTGACGGCGATCAGCCGGGCGTCGATGTCGGTGGCCAGTGCGCTCGGATAGGAATCGGCGTCGATGCCGGTTAGATCGACAAACGTTCCCGTTTCCACATTCCATTTCCGCACGAGAGCGTTCTGCGGTTTGACGTGGTTTGAACCGACCGCGATCAACTCGCGCGGATCTGACAGCGCGACAACGTAATGAATCGGGCTCGGTTGATGAAGAGTTCGTTCGAGCCGATTGGCTGTGATGTTCCAAACGATGATGTCGCCTTTCTCGGTGCCGGTGAAGAGGCGCTGACCGTCGGAACTCTTGGCCAACGAATTGTATTCATCGCCATGCGCGTTGACACGATGTTTGGCGTCGAACTTGAAGTCGCCCTCTCCGAACTGTGTTTGAGCGAAGACAGGTGACACAAACAGCAGGACGCTCAGTAACCATGCACAGGTTGGTTTCATATTGACGGACGTTGCTCGTTTTGGAGGAGTTTCAAGCCTTCGATCAGTGGCGGAAACCCGATGAGTGCATCCTTGTTTACGCCCCAGGTAGTGAACATGTAGCCGAGTAGTTTTGGACCAGCGTGCAGACGGCTGAACTGGATCAGCGCCTTCGTGGCGTCGACGTCCTTCCAGCCGGCAGGCAACACGCGAAAGCCTTTGTCGATGAACATCGGGATCGAAAGATAACTCTCGCGCACTTCGTAATGCCACGGACAGATAATGATGTCTTTCGGAATCAGATCGATCGCTCCGGCAGTTCCGTTCGTCGCTGCTTCCCACTCGCCGAGGTCCAACTTCTTGCCGTCGATCAGTCGATCGCCCCACATCAGCATTTCGACCTTGCGCTTACGGACGAGATGCGTGTGCAGTTCGTTGACGGCTTTGGCGAACAGTTGCGCGGGGTCTTTGCCTTTCGTTGACGGCGACTTCTCCGAACCGAGCAGGAAGACCTCGTCCATGCCGACGTGCATTGCATCGGCGCGAAACGCGTCGAGGATCTCGTCCATCAACTCGAACACGATGCGCCACACTTGCGGATTGAGTACGTCCCACTCGCGGCAGTAAATGCCTTCATTATTCGGGAATGCGCCGGGCGTGAGATCGAACTGCGGATAAACCGTGAGCAGTGGAAACGTTTCCGCTTTCCACGATTGATGACCGACGGATTGAAACTCGGGAATTAGACGGATGTTGAGCTTCTTGCACAGCGCCGCAAATCTCCGCGCACCGTCACGTGTGATCGGATCTTTTCCGCGTCGAAGCTCCGGGTGCGACTTGAACGCGAAGTTGTAATCAACCTCGAGAATAATGACGTTGATCCCCTGCTTCGCGAGTGCCTCGAGATTTGCTCCGAGGACGTCAAGTTGCGCATCGGTGTTGTAGTCGAGCAAGTGCACCGCCCGCCACGGTTGTTTCGTTTTCGCAGCCAAAGATGTCGCCGAGATTACGACAAAGGCAAGAATGCAAAGATAGGGAGTTACACGATTTCTTAAAAAGTTGAACATTACGCTCATTAAATAGAATCCTGCAACTTCTGTAAATCCTGTCAAGTTTCTTGCCAAGCGAAAATCGTGAGGCTAAGTTGCTTTGATGAGCGCAGTAGGATTTGCCCCTCTACCGCCGCAGGACTCGGAGCTTGAGAGGCTGCGGGAAACGTGTAAGCGGTTGAACTATGCCATCCGGGCTATCAAGGAGGCACAGGACTGTCTCACCAAAATGAACATCGGCGACGCTCGCAAGTGTCTCAACAACGCCACTTGGCAAGCACGAGAAGCGAAGAAGACGTTGGCAGAGGTGGGCCGCGCAAAACAGACCAACACGTCGAGCAAACAACGTCGCTGAAATAGAAAGTTAATTCTTCAACTCGACCAACTCCAACCGGATCGTCGTCTTACCAATATTCTCGGCCCAATGCGTCACCGCCTCGCGGTAGATCACGTCGCCAGTTTTGAAGTCTGCCTCAACCGCGCTTCCATCC
>DATNJO010000827.1:0-10719 GCA_035603895.1 Pyrinomonadaceae bacterium | reverse complement strand
ACGAGCCGGTCGCCGGCAAACCACGGATTGAAATGGGCATCGATGTCGTTAACGATCGGTTGAATTGGACCATCGGGAAGCTTCTGCACGTAGATTTCATTCTTGGCCCAACCATGCTGAACTCCAAACAGCAAATACTTGCCATCGTCTGAGATATTTCCGCCGATCCACTTGTCGGGTCCGTAACCTTTGCCGAATATCTCTACATCTTTCGACGCATCGGTACCGATCGCGTGATAGAAGACGCGGATGCCCGTGTCTCTGCGTTGGAGGTTGTAGTAGAAGCCGCTGCCATCTTTCTTCATCGAGACGCCGCGATAGAGTGCGTTCGGCAGTTGATCGACGTCTTTGCGTTTGTCGACATCCATCACGCGCAGTTCAGTCTCGTCCTGACCTCCGCGGCGAACGCTGTAGGCGATCAACTTGCCGCCGCTCGACGCGTCAAGCAGGCCGATGTCTGTGGTGTGATCGGCGCTGAGCGTGTGCGGATCGATGAGGACTTCGTCCTTGCCGTTTAGCCCCTGGCGAACGTAAAGGATCGACAAGTCATCTTCGGCGCGCTTCTTGAAAAGAAAATAACGTCCATCCTGCTCGAACGGTGTGCTCACGGTGTCGATCCGCAGCAGTTCCGACAATCGCTTTTGTATCAGCGGTCGCGATGGCAGCGCGTCGAGCAGCGAGTGAGTGTATTTGTTCTGCGTATCGATCCATGCTCGTGTTTCAGGGCTGTCCTGTTCTTCAAGCCAACGATAAGGATCCACAATCTCGACGCCGTGAATCACTTCACGAACGTTGTCGACTCTTGAAGCCGGTGGTTTCGATACCTGCGCCTGAACAGTTGAGATCGCGAGGATGGCCAATAACAACAACACTCCGCCACGCATGTTCTTGTGAAATGACACGACCTGAACCTCCTTCTCAGAACGGAAACAAAATTCCTTTGTCTTTGAGTTTTTCAAAACGCCCGGCAACGAAACGATAAAGTTGCGCCGGCCGCTGACCGCCACGCCTGTATTCGGGCAGCGGCTTTAAGATTCTTAGTACTGACATCTTGCGGCGAAAGTTTCTCTTGTCGAGCGTTTTCCCGAGGATCGCCGCATAGACCTCTTGCAGTTCGGTAAGAGTAAACTTCTCGGGAAGCAATTGAAACCCCACCGTGGTGTATTCGAGTTTATTGCGCAGCCGTTCCAGAGCGTAGTTGAGAATCGTCGCATGGTCGAAGGCAAGCGGCGGGAGATCGTCCATCGGAAACCACGCCGCTTCCGCAGCATCGCTGCCGGCCCTCAGTTTTCGATCCGCTGAAATGAGCGCGAAGTATGCGACTGTGACTACTCGACCACGTGGATCGCGATCCGGCTCACCGAAGGAATAGAGTTGTTCGAGATAAACATCGGAAACACCAGTCTCTTCTCTCAACTCACGCGCGGCAGCTTCCTCCAGATCCTCGTCTTCGAGAACAAAACCACCCGGAATGGCAAACTGCCCAATGAAAGGATCGATCCGCCGCTTCACGAGCAGTACTTTGAGAACACCTTGTTGAATCGTGAAAATTACAACGTCGACTGTGACCTGCATAATGATCTCATGAAACTACTAGGCGCGCTCTTTGCTCGGCTGCTTTCACTGTCGCGACTGCGCCGGAGTTGAACTCGAGAAAATCGGCTTCCATCCCGTCACTGAAAACCGCTCCTCCCGAAGGCATCAGCGATTCCAGTACGAGTTCTTGTTCCGCCTCAAGCATTCCAGCGACGAGGTTCGCCTGCGAATGATGGCTGACGAATGGTTCGCGCACTACGTAAACAAGACGACGATCTTCCCACGGCAGTCGAATCGGCTTGACGGCGTTGCCGCCACAGAAACTAGCAACGCCAGACGCCATGTTGAATACCGACGACAACCATCCAGTCGAGCCCGCGCCAGTCGAAACCAGCACACCGCTGGAGGATTGAATCTCGGACTTCGAACCGTAGTTGATCCGATAGAGTGCCGACACGTGACTCCGCGCGCCGATGAATAGATCGTTGAAGGCAAGCAGCCGTTGGCCATCATGCAATTTTATTTCGGCCAGCGTGACTTCGTGGATGCTTGCCTTCGCCTCAATGACCTTACTCACCGCTAAGCGCGCTTGATCCGGAAGAAACGGCAAGAGTATGCCATCGAACCTTTTCGGCTCGGGGTTGACCGCAACGATCGGCTGCGCGCCCACATACTTCGCAGTGTTTGCCACGAGTCCGTCCTGGCCGAGAGTTACCACCAGGTCCTCACGCTGAAACTGAAAGGTCGGGACAAGTGTTCGGTCAACCAACTGCTGCGGCATTTCGAAATCAAGGGAGCGCCGGAGCACTTCCAACGATGATCGATAGGCATCATCTTCGCGTTCGTAGTCATTGAAGTCGCCACCAGCGTGCTCAATGTAAAACTTCGCCTGCGATCGCGTGTTGAAGCGCTCCACCAATTCCTGTAGACGGGTCTTGCGCGTTACGATGATGAGCTTCTTGTACATGTTAGTTCTTGGCTGAAGTGACCAACGATCTCAGTAGGTCTGGAGACACATTGAGCTCTCCGATCTTCTGCGCGTTTTCGGCCATCTCTTGAAATGCGAGCGCAACCATAGCCTTCGGGTCTGCGTTCTTTCCGCCGAGCATCATCAAAGTCTTCCACGGTAAATCGCGCACCGGCTTGAGAGTTTGCGTCAGCGTGTATGCGCGGCTGTCAGCATCCTTGCGCTCGTTTGCTACTCGCCGATCGATCAATTGGGCTCGCTGTTCTTCAACTGCTATCTCCGCCGACATTTGCGTCTCACGAATCTGGCGTTTCTTCTCCTCGACGGCGATTTCAGTGTTTAGCTCGCTTTCCTTGATCAATCTTTCCTGTTCGACCGCGGCGTTGCGGCGAGCATAAATCGCTTCGTCGGCGCGGCGCTGAAGTTCTTCGCGAGCTTCTGCTTCTAACGCGCGACCCGTCTCGGGTGTCGGCCGGATGCCGAGAATCGACAAACTCAGGATTTCAACTCCCAGAGCCTGCACCGACTCGGACTTTCTTAATCCGGTCAACGCTTCGACGACGATGGAATCAGAACTAACCAACGCGTCTTTAAGAACCAGCCTTTGTGTGATTGCCCGCGTCAGTGTCTGAAGCGTGTGAATCAATCGTTCAGGCAACTTGAGTGGGTCGTCGGAATAATAGGCGTGACTCCTGTCGACACTGAAGTCGAGCACGGATGCGAGACGCGTGGGTTCGGCGACCCGGTAAGTCAGTTGGCCCTGGATCGTGACGGACTGGAAGTCGGCGGTTGACTCCTGAAAAACGAACGGAACGTCTGCGCTGGCAATCGGGATCTTGACGATCGTGGACGTCGGCGCATAGTAAATAAAGGAGAGGCCGGCGCCCTGTCGCCTGATCTGGCCGTTCTTGTACTGGAGAACGTAAGTGGTGGGTGGAACCTTCATGAAGCTAAGCATTGTCGTGAACCTCCGTTAGTGTCTGACGGACACTAATATTAGTGTCATGTGAACACTATGTCAAGAGGTTTTTATTTACATCTGAAGAGCCTTCTTGTATCGTTTTGCACGTCTGACCCGGATCCCAAGCCGGCCCTTGCCTGGCACTGGAAATTGCCCACTATGTTCCCCCGCAAGCCTACAAATCTGATCCTTTTCGCGCTTTGCTTCTGCATTGTTTTCACTTCATTTAGTCCTCTCGCGCTCGCGCAAAAGAAGACTGCGCCCGTCGAGGCCACGCCTCCGCCGATCAGGGAAGAGTTCAAATTCGGCGAAGTCGATATGGAAGTGCTCGAACAGGCGGATCTGCTCGACACCCGGTTTGAGCGCGATGGACTCGTGCTCCGCGATGAGCCGGTGAATGCTTATTTGAAACGCGTCGGGCAATCGCTGATTCCACGCGATCTCGAGCTCGAAAGAGTGACGTGGAAGTTTCGTGCGCTACGCGATCCGCAACCAAACGCCTTCGCTCTTCCGAACGGCTCGATCTATGTCACCACTGGATTGATGACGCTCATCGAGAACGAATCACAGTTGGCGGCGATCATCGCGCATGAGCTGACGCACGTAATGCGGCGGCATACGTACATGCACAATCGCAGCAACCGCAAAAAATTTCTCACGATGAACGTGATGGCAGCGGTTGGCGCGTATGCGCCGGGAGGGATTGTCGGAGCGGTCATAACGGTTGTTACGACGGTAGCTCCATTCATCATGGTCGCAACGATCTATGGATACAGCCGCGACCTCGAGCGCGAGGCTGATCTCAAAGGCATCGACATGATGATCAGCGCTGAATACGCACCTGAAGAAATGGTCAACGTGATGAAGCTGCTGAACACTGACATTGAAGGCGAGAACATCCGGTTGTTCTATAACGACCATCCATCGCTGGAAGAACGAATCAAATATTTGAGTGGTTATCTCGGTGCGCGTGCGGACAAGGTGACACATCAGATGGAGCTGAATCGAGAGCGCGCGGCGTACTTTGGGACCGTCGAACCGTTGATGCGCCACAATCTTCAGTTGTCGATCAATGCCGGGCGTGGTCGTTCAGCCGTTTTCCACGCGCAGCGTCTCGTAGATTTCCATGCCGATTCAGAGAATCTGTTTTGGTTGGCAGAAGCATATCGCACGCTCGGACCGCGTGCGCCACAGCTAACAGAAAAGGAAATGACGAATAGCGGGAAGAAGAAGGCTGCGGAAAAAAGCTTGAAACGCACGGCGGAAGAAGAAGAGCGCGACCTGCTTGCGACGCCGGGAGGAAAAGAGAACTGGCAAAAACATCAGCAACTGGCTGAAGAGTTGTACCGGCGCGCGTTGAGCGCCGAGAATCCGGCGCCGGTGGCCCATCGGGGGCTCGGCATGCTTTACGAGAAACTCGGAAGAACCAGCGATGCAGCCGCTGAATATGAGAAGTACCTTGAGTTGTCGCCTGCGGCGAACGATCGCGGACGAATTCAAAAACGCGTTGAAGCGTTAAAGGAGAAGGTGCAATGAACCCTCGATCCCTCGTGCTGAAGATGCAGAGAGCTATGTTTGCGCTGGTGGTACTTCTCACCGTGTCCGGTTTGCATCAGGTCCATGCCCAGTTTATTCACCCGAAGATCAAGTCGAAAGAAACCACGATTCGTCGCGTCGTCGTGTTGCCGGCGAAAGTAAACGTCGTCCGCGATAGCATGAAAGGCCCTGAAGGCATGGCTGCTGAGTCAGATGAGTTGAGCCTGCGCGTCGAAGCGATGGTTGCTGAAGTTTTGTCGAAAAAGAAAAACGTCGTGACGCTGCCGAAGCCTGCGGCGCCTGCCGAGGGTGATGCTCAACAGAACTACAACGTCGCTGACTTTCAAACGAAGTTTGACGATCTGTTACCCAAGATCATGAAGAAGCGCAGCGACGTTAAGAAAGCTCGCTTCTCGATGGGCGACGAAGTGCTCAACCTGAATTTGGACAAGAATGCAGACGCGATCATTTTCATTCGTGGTGCAGGAAAAAAACTGACGGGCGGCAAAACTGCTTTTAGATTGTTCGTTGGCGGCATGCCGGCTTTTCTGTCACTGCAGATCGGGATCGTGGATGCGCGAAACGGTGAAGTACTGGTGTACACCGATCCGATTCTCGTTGGGGATCCGACGACAGCGGTCGATCGGCTGCGGAAGGCACTGGAGAAGGGCTTCAAAAAAATCCCGGAAGTTAAGCTTTGAATATTCCCTTCAAACTCCTCAACAAGCTCCTGCTGGTAGCGGTCCTTCTTTGTTTGTTTCCCTCGGGATCGTTCGCTCAAAAAGCGGCGACCAAAACGCGCAAACCCGTTGGCGATGCTATCAGCCGCGCGTTTGCGACTAGAACAAGCGATGTACAGGGGGCAAGGTGATCAGCCTTCTGCCGGACGATCAGAAAGGTTCGCGACATCAACGATTCATCGTTAAGCTCGCGTCCGGACAGACACTCCTTATCGCACACAACATCGACATCGCCCCGCGCATCAGCGGACTCGCGGTCGGCGACAGCGTTCGCTTTTACGGTGAATATGTCTGGAACGAAAAGGGCGGAACGATTCATTGGACGCACCACGATCCGCGAGGCAGGCATGTCGCCGGATGGGTGGTGCACAATGGCAAGACGTATCAGTAATTGAGAATCTTTCAGCGATGGATTCTGCGGCTGCTCCCGCGATCGAGACCTGCCCTAATTGCAGTACTTCGCTGCTCGGAAGTAACTGTCACGAGTATGGCCAGAAGAAGATCGACGCGGATGAATATTCGCTGAAAAGATTCTTCGGGCGCTCATTCGACGACTTCACCGATCTCGAATCAAATAAGGTTCTTCGAACGCTCTCGGCGCTGATCGTGCGGCCCGGGGTGCATCGGCGGATTCGTGATTGCCTTCACGTTTGCGTAGACCTTCCCGGATTTTATAGATTCACTTGCCATCATCTCCGCCGCGGCGGTGTTAACCAGTAGAGCCACCTCGAAAAAACTCCGGAGGACCGACGATGCAAACGTTCCTACAGGACCTGAAATACGCGCTGCGTATGCTGAGAAAGAACCCGGCCTTTACCGCCGTTGCGATTCTGACACTGGCGGTGGGCATAGGCGCTAATTCCGCCATCTTCAGCGTTGTTAATTCGGTTCTGTTACGGCCGTTGCCTTACCGGCAACCGGGTCAGCTCGTGCGCGTCTACAGCGAGTTTCCCACGATGAAGCTCCAGAAGTTCTGGCTCTCGGCTCCCGAAATGCTCGACATTCAGCGCGAAGCCAAATCATGGGAATCGATCGGCGGCTGGGCGCCGGGGGGTCAAAACGTCGGGACTGAAAGCGAGCCACTTCGAGTCACTTCCGCCGCGATCACTCGCAGCTTGATCGATGTGCTGGGAGTGCAACCGCAACTCGGCCGCAACTTCACTGAAGAAGAAGATCGCAATGGTGGACCAAACGTCGCCATCATTTCGCATAGCCTTTGGCAAAAGGGTTTTGGCGGAGCAAGTGACATCATTGGTAAACAGATTCAGGTCAACGCTCAAACAACTACAGTTGTTGGCGTGATGCCCGCCAGTTTTGGGTTTCCTCCCGGGAGTAACGATCAGGTCGAGCTACTCGTGCCTTTTCAATTCGATCCTGCAAACCCGGGCGGCCGTGCTTCACACTTTCTTTCAGTGATCGGCAGGTTGAGACCAGGCGTGACTATCGAGCAAGCGCAAAGCGAGATGACGAGCTTGATGGCCGGCTGGCGAAGTGAAGGTCGCGCACAGCATTTACTCGGCCCGCCAAATCACCCGGTCGTTATGCTTGGTCTTCATGAAGACGTTGTCGGTGCTGCTCGCAAAGCCGTGTGGCTGCTGATGGCCGCGGTTGGTTTTGTTTTGCTCATCGCGTGTGTGAACGTTGCGAATCTCTTACTGGCGCGCGCGGAATCACGGCATCGTGAGTTTGCGGTTCGTCTCGCACTCGGAGCGGGTCTGAGACGTATGGTCCGGCAATTCGTCGCCGAGGGTTTTGTACTCGTTTTGATCGCTTCGATTCTCGGCGTGGCGCTCGCATACGCGGGGTTGCAGATCCTGTTACTGTTTGCACCTGACAGCGTGCCACGCACTGAAGAGATCGGCGTTGGTCTGCCTGTACTCGCGTTCACGATCGCAGTGGCGATCGTTGCTGTGTTTCTCTTTGGTCTCGCACCACTCGCGCAGATCAGTGAACGCAACCTGGCGAACTGGATTCGCAGTGCCGGGCAGCGTGCGATTCGCGGAGGAGGTCAAACGCTTCGCAAGAGTCTCGTAGTCACTGAGATTGCGCTCGCAGTGATCCTCGTCGTCGGCTCCGGGCTGATGATTCGCGCCTTTTGGAAGTTGCAGCAAGTCAACACGGGTTTCGATCCGGACGGGGTTGTCAGCTTCAGCCTGAATCTTCCGACAGTTAAATATGACAACCCCCAACGCCTCCAGTTTGTAAACTCGCTCGAGCAGAAACTCAGCAGTGTTCCGGGTGTGGCCTCCGTCTCCGTAGCAGGCGGACTGCCTCCACTACGCCGCATTAATGCTAACGACACCGAGATCGAAGGTTACCAGCCGACACCCGATAGTCCGGCGGAGAACGTCGACTACTGGAACGTCGTTGGTAAGGACTACTTCAAGACGATGAAGATCCGTTTGCTTGAGGGGCGCACGTTTGAGTCGCAGGATGAGAACCCGAAATCGATGCCGGTGGTGGTTGTCAACCAGGCACTCGCGAAAAGGTTTTGGACGGGAAGTCCGATTGGCCGTCGTGTGAATCCGGGGTTTCAAGAGCCCAAAGTCTGGTTCACGATCGTCGGCGTGGTCGACGACGCGAAGAACGCGGGTATGGATAAGCCCGCCGGTCCCGAACTCTACTTCGAGGCACGACAAGTGGCGGATCAGTTCCTGGGGTCGACCGTAAGTTTTGTTGTGCGCGGCTCAAATAATTCCGCGCCGTTGGAAGGTTCGATTCGCAATGCTGTTCGTGAATTGGATCCGAGCCTGCCGGTCTACAATCTATGGTCCATGAATGAACTGGTGTCGAAGTCGGTCGTCCAACCACGCTTCCTCGCGCTCTTGCTGGCGACGTTTTCCGGTATCGCACTGTTCCTGGCGGCAATTGGTATTTACGGCGTGATGGCTTATTCGGTGGCGCAGCGCACGCAAGAGATAGGAGTGCGAATGGCGCTGGGAGCGCGACCGCTTCACGTGTTGCGACTCATCCTCAAACAAAGCCTCGGCATGTTGGTCATCGGCACGGTGATCGGCTTGGCAGGCGCATTCGCATTGACGCGATTGATGCGTACTCTGCTTTTCGAAATCACGGCTACTGATCCGCTAACGTATGTCAGTGTAATTGGATTATTGACTGTCGTTGCCTTGTTGGCGTGCTATATTCCAGCGCGTCGCGCAGCGAAGGTCGATCCACTAATTGCACTGAGATACGAATAGATGAAAAGTCTCCTGCTGGTTTTGTTGCTGCTCGTGCCGCTCCCGCAGACGTTGGGCCAGGCGACGACGAGCCGGGAAGTCACCGCCTCGAAACGCGCCGGCGCTCTGCTGGCGAAGATGACACTGGAAGAGAAGATCGGCCAGCTTAACCAGATCTTCTTTTTCAGTCAGTTGATGAAGCCTGAGATGATGGAGCCCGGCATCCGCGAGGGCAACATCGGATCGCTACTCTTCGTCACCGATCCAGTCATCATTAATCGATTCCAGAAAGTTGCAGTCGAGCAATCGCGGTTAAAGATTCCGCTACTGTTTGGCTTTGACGTCATCCACGGCTTTCGCACAGTCTTTCCCGTTCCACTCGCGATGGCTTCCTCGTGGGATCCGGTGTTGGTTGAGCGTGCACAGACGATCGCGGCGCGTGAGGCACGCGCGGCCGGAGTCCGTTGGACCTTTGCGCCAATGGTCGACATCGCACGCGATCCACGATGGGGCCGTATCGTCGAGGGCGCGGGCGAAGATCCCTATCTCGGAGCAAAAATGTCCGCCGCGCAGGTACGTGGCTTTCAGGGATCGGACCCGTCTGGTCCGGGCCGTTTGCTTGCTTGCGTGAAGCACTTCGCAGGCTACGGCGCGGCCGACGGCGGTCGTGACTACGACTCTTCCTATCTCAGCGATGCCGAGCTCTACAACGTCTACTTTCCACCGTTCAAAGCTGCGGTCGATGCGGGCGTCGGGAGTGTGATGTCGGCTTACATGGATCTCAACGACGTGCCTGCGACGGGTAATACCTTTCTTCTACGAGAAGTCTTGCGTAAGCAGTGGGGTTTTACGGGATTTGTAGTGAGCGATGCAGATTCCGTCGGCAATCTGGTGACACACGGCTTCGCGGAGACCAGGGCTGACGCAGCAGTTCGTGCGCTCACGGCCGGCGTGGATATGGAGATGTCACTTCCGGGTAGCCAGGTCGGAACCGCGTACGCGAGCAGTCTCGCGACGCTTGTTAAGGATGGGCGAATCACGACTGCGCAGATCGATAGCGGAGTGCGCCGGATCCTGGAAGCAAAGTTCAGACTCGGGCTCTTTGACAATCCTTATGTTGACGAGTCGGCAGTGGCCTCACATCACAACAATCCGGAGCACCGCCAGCTCGCCCGTGTTGCCGCGCAGCGCTCGGCGGTGCTGTTGCGCAACGAAGGAAACTTTCTGCCACTCACCAAAGGTGACCCGAAGGTTTCGTCCATCGCTGTCGTTGGACCATTGGCAGACTCCAAACGCGACATGCGTGGTCCATGGACTTTGGCCGACGACAGGAGGACCGCCGTCAGCGTGGTCGAAGGTCTCCGCGAGAAGGTTGGACCAGGTGTGAAGGTCGACTACGCGCAGGGCGTTGATATTAGACGCGCGTATCCGTCTATTTTCGACCTGTTCGCCGGTCCGCGTCCGGCGGCTTGGTCCGACGCGCAGAAGCGTGAAGAGTTCGAGAAGGCAGTGGCGCTCGCACGCTCGTCAGATTTAGTGGTGCTGGTCCTGGGTCAGCACGAAGAAATGAGCGGTGAGGCGGCGTCGCATTCCACGATCGATCTGCCCGGCCGTCAACGTGAATTGCTCGAAGCAGTGTCGGCGTTGGGAAAGCCAACAGTGCTGGTGCTGATCAATGGGCGGCCACTGGATATCTCGTGGGCGGTGAATCGTCTGCCCGCGATCCTCGAAGCGTGGCATCCCGGCAGTGAGGGTGGCAACGCGATCGCCGATCTGATCTACGGCGATGCTATCCCGGGG
>DATNJO010000826.1:0-2425 GCA_035603895.1 Pyrinomonadaceae bacterium | reverse complement strand
CCACAAGACAAAGGACGTCTACGTGCAATACAACGCTTACCCTCTTCTCTCGTCATCTCCATGCTACTAGGATCCCGCATGGTCTTGTCGAAGTACTCCTCGAGAAAGCTGAGCCAGGAAGAATCTTCGAACTGTTTAGTAAACGCCTTACTGGGTTCCCTAACGGGATCTTTAGGGAGTTCTTTAACGAACTCTTTAGTGAATTTGTAGTCCTTATACTCCGAAAGGATACGTCGATCCGCTACCGGTCTGATCCAGGGAAACAAAACCGACAGGCCGTTTGAGTACTGGTATTGATACCCTACAAACTCGGCGTCAATAATGATCTTGTCGACTGTTGGATCTACTCCGCATCGCGGTGGTTGTTCCTTCACCAGCAAGTCCATTACCTTGTCGCAAGCGGTAAAGAGAGAAGCCATTGGCCTTATGAAAGCGTCGCCATGCTGCTCCTGGAGCTCGCGAATCTTGTTATTGATGCAGAAGCAAAAATCGTAAAGATCGGTGTAAAGCTCCTGAAAGAAGCTCTGAGATTTCAGGTGCGCTAGTTGAATAACGTCCTTGGTGGTTGGATCCTTCAACCCTTTCGTCAACGCCCTGGCCAATTCTTCCATTGGGCGCTTAATGTTTTTAACTGCTTCCAGGTTGCATAGGGTCAACTGAAACGAATAGCCGGCCAACAAGTAATCGGCGCTGTTGTGCAGGCAATAGCGATAGATGCTAAGCAGCATCTTCTTGACGTTTATGGTGCTTCCCCAGCGGACCAGGTCGTTGAAGATGCGGATCAGAATCGAACGGTAGGGCCACGCGCCGACAAACGCCGGTCCTTGTGAGGCCAGCATGTATTTCGCAGTGTCTTGTAGTTCGTAAGCCACCTCCAACGAGCTAACGGAACAACTGTGAAAGCTGATGAACTCAAATTCAGCGTTTTCAAACTTAACTTCGCTCTTGAATTCCTTCAAAGCCAAGCCGAGTTCAGTTAATGTGACTGACTGCTTGCTGGCGTGTTCGTCGTAGAGGAACACATCGTTGCCAACAACGACTCCGTGTCCCAGGATGAATAGAGCATAATGCTTCGCCGGATACCTGAGGCGGCAGAAATCCAGGAAGCTTTTCAAACTCTCCTGCGGGTCAGGTTCCTCCATTGGCTCGCGCAATTTCAATTGATGCGTAAGCTTATCGTTAGGCGGTACAGGAGCTGTGTAGGTGATCTGATGTTCACTGCGCAGCAAGTCCTGAAGCGCTTTTCTTACTGGCGTTCCTCCGCGGGTCTCCTGGTCGCGCCACAATTTGTCCTCGACCAGATTTCTGACAAACGGATCGTTGCCCTGAAACCCGATGTTGGCCACGCCGGGATTTTTCAACTTGTTGAGAAGGTTAACGTCGAAAATGTGAGTTGGCGTTCCTTCCGTGTATGGATCAAACTGTGTAACCACGTTTGCATCGGGATGATACCCCGCAGCCTTGAGGGATTTGAGTTGAGACACAATTCCGGGCGCCAGGGGGTTGTCACTAGCGAAATAGAACATGAGGGTCCATTCTCTTAGTACTGGCATTGTCGTTCTCCTTAGGCGGTCAGGTTTAAATACATTGGGAGACAGTGAAGCTTCGACTTCACAATATTCTGGACGCTAGAGGGCTTTACCTAGACATGATCGCTGGGTTCCGGGGGTGAGCCGACCAGAGGCGCGACAGGCTATGCGCATATCCGGTGGATGTCAATAGAAACACAACGCTGCCACAACTCGGCGCTCGATATCACCAGGTCTCTTGTAACCTTGAAGTCTTCACGTAAGTTAATGAGAAAGTCGCGGAAAACATGTCGCAAGAAGAAGATCTTTTAGCGTTATCGACTACGCTGAAAGCTGATGGGACCAGTTTTGACGAAGCACGACGCGTGTGTTATAGGCTCTTTCGAACTTCAGTTTTCGGATTCACCAGCCAGTTTCAAGTGAGTATCTGTGGCAGTTAAGACAATCGCCCTCGGATCCGATCGCGCCGCAAAGATCATGGCAGTGCGTGCGAGCATCGTCCGAATCGCGGCGATCGACGCCGATTGGACCAATGCCAACGTTGTTGCACGGCGTGTTGAAACCAACGCGCCCGCGATGCCGCTGACTGACTGGCAACTCATGGAGGGCGCACGCGAACGCGCACTTGCGGTCAGAGATTCATTGCACAGCCGGCGCCTCGAAGCCGACATCTACGTCGGACTTGAAGGCGGCTTCCATTCCATCTCAGTCGGCGGCGAGTGGCATACTTTTCTACGAGGTTGGGCCTATGCGACTGACGGAGAAAAGAGTGCGTTTGGAGCCGCGCCGTCGATCTCAGTGCCGCAAGAGATTGTGAAGAGTGTTGTCCAGGGCCGGCGCGAGTTGGGGATGGTGATTGATGAAGTAGCAGGCGGGCGTGACATCAGAAGCAAACA
>DATNJO010000825.1:0-6080 GCA_035603895.1 Pyrinomonadaceae bacterium | reverse complement strand
CGCGTTGAGACGTCAGCGTTACCTGTCCTGCGTCAACAACGGCATTGCCGAGTCGCTGGCGATACTTGCCTTGCAGATCTCTAATCGTAACTACGAACAAGTACGTGCCGTCGCCGACTGGTTGCGTTGCTTCTGACAACTTCCAATCAAGCACGTTTCCTTTGCGCAGTCCCGAGTCAAATACCAAGTCTCCATTTGCCGTGTAGACTTCGAGTCTGATGTTAAGAATCTCGCCTGGTGACGATAGCCGAATGGCGCTTGGTCCGGTAACCGAGGCCGTCACCGCCTTGGATGAAGATGCCGCCACTTCCGTCGCCGTCTTGTCCTGAGCGAATACGGTAGTGGCGATTAGTATCAATGACAAAATACTTGAGAATGATATTTTTCTGATTGACATCGCTTTGTCTGAGGCTATTAAGCCGCTCCTCATTGTTAGTTGGGCCGCCGCCGCATGCGAACCCGTTAATCTTCGTTTTGCTAACGCGTAGCTTCTCGGCTAAATAGACCACTGTTAATAATTTCGGTGGAGTGGCGTTACCCGGACCAAACAGGCTATACTCACCTCGCCCACATACGCTCCCTCCCAAAACAGGACGTAGTTGTCTAATTCTCAAACTTAGGTTTTTCACCAACCGAAAGGAACACGAATGTCCGATAGCTCTCACCGCATGTGGCCGATTAGGCTCACATTCTTCGTAGTCTCACTTATTTCTCTTGTTTGGGCCGGGATTCCAATCCCAACGACTGCTGGTCAGGAAGTCGTAAGGGTTGGCCGCGATGAAAATTGGGAACAAGGCTCGCACCTGGTGATTCGAAAGATGACGCAGGAGTATCGCGAGCGACTGCGCGAACAGTTTAAGAAAGGCCGCGACCTGCTTATTAAGAAGGGAGTGTCATTCGAGCCGAATGATTTGCTGGAACTCGGATGGCGGAAAAAACTAAAGTCGAAGTTTGCGCAAATGCCCGAGATGCAGGAAACGCGTGTCGTACGTCAGGGTAAGCTACGAGGCGTACAGCTAGCTGACACTTTGTACCTACCTGAGAGAGTCGAGATCACTGGCCATACGGTGATCCTTGCTAATCAAATCATCTTCGAAGGCCGCGATGCCGTGCTCAAGGGAAATTACGCGGTCCATTTCTTTCCGGTCGACATCGATGGCTTGCTGGGTACGACCCTGGAAGTGGCGATCAATGAGCAAGCTGGACCACGGTTTTCTAATGCGGATTACAGCAGATCGAAAACCAGTTCTCAGCCACCGCCAAAATGGTTCGTTCCGCGGTTACTAAAGGTAGATTGGACCATCACGATCGACACGAGCGGCCAGGGCGCAGAAGAGTGGCAGGAAAAGCAAAAGCAAAAGAAAGGGACGAAAGTACGATTTGCTGGAAACTCTATCCAAGGTGATAACCAGGACAAAAGTGGCGCGCCCGGAGCTACTGGAGCAACGGGACAAATGGGACCTCCGACCTGCGACGGTACACCCGATCCGGCTCCCAATGGGGACAATGGCCAAAATGGCGATCCGCATGGCAAAACGGGCTTCCCCGGCGGTAACGGCTGCACAGGAACAACGGGAGAAACAGGCAGCAAGGGCTTTGAAGGTGGCCGTGCTGAACCAATAACAGCCGATACCACTAACACAAGTGGACATTACGAGTTCCTCGCCGGTGGTGGTAAAGGTGGCGAAGGCGGTAAAGGTGGACCCGGTGGTATTGGCGGACGCGGGGCAAAGGGCGGTCGGGGGGGTGACGGGAAAGACTGTGCGTGCAATCAGGGGGGCGCGGGCAATGGAGGAAGAGGTGGCACTGGCGGTCGAGGTGGAAAAGGAGGCAAAGGAGGAATGGGTGGACCTGGTGGAGACGGAGGGTGGGGAGCTGATATCAGCTTTAGCCGCCCTGCTAATTTTAACGGGGTTGTTATTGCTGATACGGCCGGAGGCGGTGGCGGAGAGCCTGGCCGTAGCGGTGACCCCGGTGTGCCTGGTGTGGACGGCGCAGGCGGCGACCCCGGTAAGAAGGCCACGACCGTCAATTGTCCCTCATCGACTCCGGTTGATGGTCTACCTGCACTGAACACGAGTAACCTGGGCTTTGGTGAGTGGGGAACGCCCGGCACGCAGATGGGCGTCGATCATCACATCGATCGGAAAGGGAAGTTCACAGAAAAAATCAGCGCCGAAGAGTGCAATCTGGAAATGCAGATGTGCGACCAGGGCTATCACTGGGATTCGACGCCCGACGGTTGTTGCTGCGCCGATAATGGTATGAACATCTGCATGAGTCCGGTCTTGATCGATGTTGCGGGCAACGGGTTTGCACTGACCGACGGCGCCGGTGGCGTTAAGTTTGATCTAAACAACGATGGAACTACCGAACGTCTCTCATGGACAGCGCCCAACGCTGATGACGCGTGGCTCATTCTCGATCGAAACGGCAACGGCCTGATCGATAACGGTACCGAACTGTTCGGTACATTCACACCACAACCTCAACCTTCACCAGGCAAACAAAAGAATGGTTTCCTTGCACTGGCGGAGTTCGACAAGCCGGAAAACGGCGGTAACGGCGATGGTGTCATCGACAATCGCGACGCGATCTTCTCAAACCTGCGTCTATGGCAGGACACGGATCACAGCGGAACCTCAAACTCAGAAGAACTGCATTTGCTAACCGAACTCGGCGTGACTTCAATCTCGCTCGACTATCGCGAAGCGCGGCGGCGCGATCGTTACGGCAACTCGTTCAGATATCGAGCGAAAGTATCCGGCAAGAAACCAAAGGATCTCGGGCGCTGGGCTTACGATGTTTTTCTGGTGAGTTCACCATGAGTTGTGAAGGCTTCTTCCAAAACACAGCGCTTCTTGTTTATTATGGCGTCGATCTGTGGTCAGCAATCCGGAGCTTTCATTATCTTCTTCCAGGAGCCGTTCTGAATGACCTACATCGTAGCCGAGCCCTGTGTTAACTGTCGCTATACTGACTGTGCCTTGGTTTGCCCTGTCGAAGCGTTTCACCTCGACGACGACATGCTCGTGATCAATCCGGAAACCTGCATCGATTGTGATGCGTGCGTACCGGAATGCCCGGTTGAAGCGGTCTTCTCGGAGGGCGCGCTGCCCGCTGAGTGGTCCAACTTCACGGCGATTAACGCAGACCGTGCACTCAGCGGACTGCCGACTATAACCGCCCGGCTCGATCCGCTTTGCGAATAACTGAATGAAAAAGCGTACTGGCTGGATGATCGGCGCCTTCGCCCTGGGAGCAGGTGCGATAGGCGCCGCCAGTGCTTACTGGAAACGAAAGAACATGCCCGCAGAAAGAAAAGCCGGCGACGTTTGGGCCAGGCCCGGTATGTTGGTGACGTTCCGGGCCGAACTCATGCCCGGCCGCGAACGCCACGAACGTACGTTTCGCGTGAAGGAATTACTTTCGAGCGGCCGTATTTCGTTGTACGACGTTGACGGTGAGCACGCTGAGAAGGAATTTGAACCGGTCCACTACGACCGGCCGATCGAATAGCCCCGCCTACCAGTTGTAAATCCTGCCCGGTTCCATCGCTTGCAACTTGGGAATCCCCAACTCATCCAGTTGCTGGATGATCTCCGCGCGATAGCTCGGCTTGAGATGCACGGCCATGATGTCCATGCCGTTGTGATTCAGTTTCTTGAGTTCTTCGTTCAGCGACGCAGGCGTGAAATGACGGGAAACTTCCGCCAGCTTTGCCATCCGATTCGGAAACGACGTTTCGATCAACAACGCATCCAGATGCTTCACTCCATTAACCAGCTTCCAGAAATCTTCCGTTTCCGCCGTGTCGGAACTAAAAGCCACGCTCGTATGTCCGTCTGAAACGACCAACCCGACTGTCGGCACGATGTGATTGACCGGCACCGCCATCACGTTCAGATGGGCCACCGGAAACGAATGTCCGATCGGAATGGGCACGTACTCCATCACTGGTCCATAGTCGTTTTTCAAGTCGGAAAAACGCGGATACACGTTCCAGTTGAAAACGTCGCGTTCGAGCAGGTCGATAACTTCCGGCGTCGCGTGAACACGCATCGGCTGTTTCAGCGACGGGTACAGATCGTCGATGAAGATCGGCAGACTGGCGATGTGGTCCATGTGAGGATGAGTGACGATGATGTCTTTGACCTTGCCGCGTTGCTCGTTGTTGAGCGCGAGCGCGATGCTGCCGGCGTCAACCGCCACGCAATCGTCGATCAGAAAACAGGTCAGGCGTTGTTCCAGGGTGGCAACGCCCTGGTCATCAAACGTACTCGGTAAAAGTTCGATTCTCACGAGCTTTAGCTCTGTTGGAGTGTCTTTCCAGGACCGGGTCAGTATAAGTCAGAAACAGACAGGCAGCGAGTCTTAATACAGCGATTGTGTGAAAACTAACGGCCCCGGAGTTCGTTTACCAGAGCCTGAATCGCCTGAAGATAAGCCGCCTCCTGGGCGAGTACGTCCTGGCTCGTGGAATGAACGCCGCGGGAAACGCGACTGCGATGAAATGCCAGCTCGCTCGCGAGTTGATTGAAACGCCGGCGTGCTCGCCACCCTTTCACGCCCGTTTGCGATAGCGCTTTGAACGACGATCCCATGCGCCCGACGATCGATCCCACCTGGTCATACTCTTCGCGCGTCAGAACCCCGCGTTCGAGATCGATAACCAGAAACTCCCGCACTACCTGGCCCTCGCGCCGCAACGCGATCGCGATAACGGCGAGCAAAATGATGAACGCCGGCACCATCACCAGAATGTATGTGAGTATAAAAACTCCGCCGCCGCCAAACACTGCCGAGCCATTCCATATACTGTGCATGAAGATGGCCATCAACAACCCAATGATCGGCGTCAGCACTTTCACCGCGATGTTCGTCGATTGTCTCGCGAGGCCCAAACCGATTCCCGTCAGACTCGTAAACAAAGGATGCGAAAACGGTGCGAAGAATCCGCGAATGATCAGAACTAACGTCAACGCTTCACCACCGCCTTCGTTCGCAGCTTTACCGTAGTAAAGAATGTTCTCGGTCATCGCGAAACCAAGCGCAGTCAATGAGGCGTAGACAATGCCATCGACGACTCCATCAAATTCGTCCTTCTTCCAAAAGAAGAAGATGAAGAGTATGAACGCCTTTCCGATCTCTTCGACGATCGGTGCTGAGATCACGGCAGCGAATGCCTGACCGGCGTTCGCGTTTGCGAGTGCTCCGACAACGCCCTGACTCGTCGTGTTCAGCAGGAACGCGAAGAACGTGGCAATGAGCGCACCCCAGAAGAACGCCGTCGCCAGCATCCAAAGCGGTTCTGCTTCATAACGATCGATCCACAGGACGAGAATTATGTAGAGCGGCACCGGGAGCGTGGCGGTGATCAATCCGAGCATCAGGGCTACTGGACCAGTTTCGATACCGATCACGATCAAAACCAGCAGACCGAGAAACAGTGCGACGAGTATCGCGAAGATGCCCAGCGCGATCTTAATCCCACTCACTTGCCGCGAACGCGTGATGATGATGGTGGGTGCTTCATTCATGGGCGCTCAGTATAAGCCACAAAAAGGCGCAAACGGCATACGAAAGCGCTCAACGAGCACACGTTTGTGCGCGGCCGCCGTCGATCGAATAGCTTGCGCCCGTGATCCATGACGCCTCGTCAGACGCGAGGAACAGGACCAGCGCGGCGATCTCTTCAGGACGTCCTGTGCGGCCGAGTGGGTGAGTTGTTTTTGAGTGTTCCAGAAACGCCGCGTACGCTTCTTCGCTCATGCCGCCGCGTTTGTGAATCTCCGTGACGACTACACCGGGATTCACCGCGTTCACACGCACGCCTTTCGCTGCCAACTCGAGTGAGGCGCAACGCGTCAACTGGTCCAACGCCGCTTTCGAAACACAATAGGCGAGCACTCCGGGAAACGCGCGCAGTCCGGTGACACTGGAAACGTTGACGATGTTCCCGCGCCGTTCGATCAAACTCGGCACCGCTTTCTGCATCAGTTGAAATGAAGCGCGCACGTTGACGTTCATCATCTCGTCCCACGCTTCGAGCGAGGTGTTCTCAATCGTGCCGCTACTGA
>DATNJO010000824.1:0-4301 GCA_035603895.1 Pyrinomonadaceae bacterium | reverse complement strand
GTAAATGCCTGCCACGTCGAGCGGATCGACAGGGACACTTGTAGGAAGTGGCGCGAAGTACACTTCAAAGATCACGAACCCCTCGATATAAGGAGGGAATTGCACCGCAGGTGGAATTGCGATGTTCAAGTGACTGTAGATGTCTCGGCAAACAACTTCCATCGCCCAGTCTGAGTTTAGTGACTCGAGTCTCGTCCAGGCCGGTGGGGTTGGTACTTGGCCACCCTTAAGCTGAATCACTTTCTTGCGAAACTTGATCACGCCGCCCGTGTTGTTATGGACGTTGATCTTGGTTGAGTAGTGGCCCGCTTGGGCATCCGGCACGGCTTGGAGCGTCCCGTTCGGTTGGACGCCGCAGATGAATTTTGCGGCGTAGCTGTTGGTGACAGTGCCCGCTATCGGTATTACTGTCGGCACGGGTTCGGGTTCCTGAGCTCGGACAGGTGCGCTTGCGAGCAGCAAGCCGGCGACGCAGGCAAATCCGATAAGGGTAGTTTTCTTGAGTATGCTTCTCATCTTTGTTCGTCTCCTTTATTCACTTTGCGTGAAAGAAAAAAGCGCTTCGCTCAGACACCATCAATGCGGCGCCGGGCGAAGACGCAGTTAAGCGAGATTCAGGAGATCTGCTGGGGAGGTTGAGGTGAGACGTAAGGATTCTGGAGTCTCAGTCGTTCACCTACGGGTTTATCGGCAGCATCCAATCACGCGTGTTTCAAATTGCTAAGCGTGACCCTGCTTGATCCATCCCCGAGAGGAAGTCAGCAATGAATGGTCGATTCGGGGCAAAATGCCTCGAATTCAATTGCTTCATTCTTTAGGGGGAAGCGCGAATAATATTCCTGGATCGGTGGGCTGTCAACGCGCTACTTAAACATTGACAAAATTAATTTGCAGGACTATGTTTCGGTCGATTACGACCGGGGTCGGCTTGTGCATAAATTGAACAGTATGCATAAACCCGCCCCGGTGTAGTGGTCGCTGACCTAGGTGAAAACCAGGTAAGATTCTAACGTACAGGTCTGCTTGTAGACCCGCAATCTAAATCATATACACCAGCGTTAGAATTTGATTGAGCAGACTTGGAAAGGTGTATATGTCTGCTCACGATCTTCCCGTCGTCCATAAATCAACACCAGTTCCAGCCGAACGAGACTTCCCTAAAATCGATAGGTTTTTCGATACTGCCGAGCATCTTGTCGAGCGATGCGAGGTACTCCTATCCAAAAGTAAACCTGCGGTAGTCAGTTTGTTCCTGCTGGTTCATCTCGTAATTGATTTGGTTGTGCTCCTGATCTTTGTGGTGAGCAAGTGAGAACATCGTGACCGGACATTTACAAGGAGTATGAGGTGATTAACGGAGGGTTGTTGGCTGGGAGGCAGGGACTCGAACCCCGATAGCCAGATCCAGAGTCTGGAGTCCTACCATTGGACGACCTCCCAGCACGAGGTGTTGAATTTACGTAGCCACCCCGCCGTTTGTCAACCAGCCCCTCAATTCCCCAACCAGGCCCAACCTGTCATCCAAACCCCGATGTACCGTCATGAAAACAATGCTTGAACTCGCGTCCGCTACGAGGCACAATGGCGTGGCGTAGTAGCACGAGCGGCATTCCTGAAGTCAACAAAAGACAACTGCTTTTCAACTTCTTATTAAAGCTTCCGAACAAAACATGCGGGGAGTAATGACTGAACACGAGAACGAATCTTCAAACTCCAGCCACGGGGAACAGGACCACGACGCAACTCCGGCTGGGCAGGACCACGATGCGGTCCAGTTAACACAAAACAATAACGCAGATGCAGAGCTGGACCAGGTTGCAAAGTATCGTCTGAAACTCGAGCAGACCGCCGACCTCGTCGCCCGTATTCGACACGAAATCAACAACCCGCTTACCGGCGTCCTGGGCCAGGCCCAACTGCTCTTGCGCGAAGACCTGAGCGAGCGCTCGCGTAAACGCGTGCAAACGATCGAAGATCTTGCACTACGTCTGCGTGACGTCGTGGCGCAGTTGCGTGAAGTGCAACGCCCAGGCGGCGACGGCGAAGGTTCAGATTAACTCTTCAGCTCGACCTTTTTCTCTTCGTCAGTGTAGACCTTGATTGGGGTTCCGGGCGCGATCTTCGCGTTCTTTCCCTTCTTCAAGAAACCCAATGGCCCAAACAGGACCACCAGCGCGACTGTCGTTCCGGTCTTGTCGTCGCCCTCTTTGCCTTTTGAAGAGCGAAGTTTGAGTTTCTGATTATCAATGGTCATCGCCGACTCGACGCGGATGCCCAGGCTGCCGCCTCGGCCCATCATGCCCGCCTTTTTCGCTTGGGCGACAATGCCTTTCACCAGCGAATCTTTGGCAATCACGATCTGCCCGTCAACCTTCACATCTTCCGCGACCTTGAACGTCAGCGGATCACCTTCAGCGGCGGTCTTACTGGTGATCTCGTCGATTGTGACCACGGTGAATTCCATGCCGTCGGGAATGGTTTTTAGGTTCGCAGGCTTTTCAGGATCCTGGTTTCTGGTTGCTGCAACTGATGAGATAACGGTGGGGAAACTGATACTGACCAAGACTAACAGTGCGATGAGACTCTGAATAGACGCGCGGGTAGCGCGACGGACAAGGGGCTGTTGCATGTGCGGATTCTCCAGGGAGAGAAGGGTTGGAAACTTTACCGCTACAGGGGAGCAGTGGCGGCGTGAGAAAACAAATTAATCCCGGGCTCGTGAGCTAAACAGTTAACGATTCTTCTTCGGCTGGTTCTTCTACCAAATAAGGACTGGTGATAACCGGTTTGTCCTGGTCTTCCGCCAACACTGCCTGAATGATGGGCAGACTCAGCGAGTGCTTCGTCGTAGTTAGTGGCACCGATTTGCCGGCGGCGTAGACTTTGTGACGGCCGTGCTCGCTATACCACTCACCGAGATTCGCGGTCTTGTGCATGTTCTCGATGATCTGGCGCCAACCCACACCGGTGTTGTAAGCACAGAAGGAGATCTCGCCTTCCTGAGTGCCGTAAGGAATCACGCACATCTCTGTGCGGCGGAAATCGTAATTGAACAGATCCTGAAACCACATTCCCTCGACACACAGCACGCGCCAGTTGTCGCTTGCGTTAGCGTTGGACTGCGCCTTCATACGATCGTTGCGATCAGAGTTGGAATTGGTTGAAGACGGTTTGAACAGATTGACGATCTGCGAAATCGGAAAACCTTCCGGCGCTCGTTCGGCGCTGAAGTTGCGCATGATCGCCATGCCGAGTTGCGCGTATGAGAGTTTGCGTCCACGCGCAGTGTCGGTGATCACAGCGACGTCGCGCATGAACTGTTCGTAATCGAAGAACTCAAACAGCGATCTGAACTCGCCCGTTTGCTTGTTCACGACGAGCAACGTGAAGATGCCGCAGTTTGGATGACAGTTACACGACGACCAGCCCCACGGCGCATCAGCGCCCTGCAACATGTCCATCACGCTCGTAAATGCTGAGTAAGACGAAAGCGGGAACCAGTCACGCAACGGTTGAATCTGTCCGTTCAACTGATCTTTAAGATCGTGCGTCATGCCCGCGAGTGTGTAGCGCCACTTTGTGCGCAGCTCGTCGGAAATATCTTCGTCGCGTCCGGTGAACGAAACCGGTTGGAACGCGATCGTCTGCACCTTGTCGATATTCTTCGCGGCAAACTCGACGATCTGACCGATTCCATCGTTGTTGATGCTGTTGACGATCGTCACCACGAGCGTGACTTTGATCCCGACGCTCGCGAGGTTTTCGATCGCGCGCAACTTCACATCAAACAAATTACCGACGCCGCGATGCTTGTTCTTTTCTTCGCTGACGCCGTCAAACTGCAAGTACACGCCGTGCTGGCCCGCGGCTTTCGCGGCTTTGCAAAATTCAATGTCTTCGGCGAAGCGAATACCGTTGGTCGCGGCGAGAATGCGATAGAAACCGATCTTCTTCGCATACTCGACAGCTTCGAGATAATAAGGCGAGAGCGTCGGCTCACCGCCGGAGAAAAGAATGATGACCTGGCGTCGTGGTTTGAACGACACCGCGCGATCGAGAATCGCTTTCGTGTCTTCAAATGTCGGCTCGTGCACGTAACCAACCTGGTTTGCATCCATGAAGCACGGATTGCACATCATGTTGCAGCGGTTGGTGAGATCGACGGTCAGAACAGCGCCGCGTCCAAACTTGATATTAGAAGTGCCGTGATGATGAACGTTTTTATCTTCAGCAGCGCGGAAGTCGCGGCCAAAGAAGAGCGACTCGATGCGCTCGAGAAAAGCGGGGTCGGTGGACATCAC
>DATNJO010000823.1:0-6780 GCA_035603895.1 Pyrinomonadaceae bacterium | reverse complement strand
GCATCTCGTGCGGCTCTCGCTCGGAAGTGACAACCGTATCACCATTCCTGCCGCGGGGCTTGGCGGTGCATTGTTTGTGATCGTGGCGGACACCGTCGCGCGCACAGTCATCGCTCCGCGCGAGCTCCCGGTCGGCGCCATCACCGCGCTCATCGGCGCGCCGCTGTTTATCTACCTCTTGAAGCGCGTTTAGACAGGATTTACATGAGTTACATGATTTAGAGACTTAAGAATGTTGGAAGCGCGGGAAATAACGATCCAGTATGGCGAGCGGGTGGCGGTGGCAGATGTGTCGCTGACGTTGAGACCCGGCGAGGTCACGGCGATTATTGGGCCGAATGGAGCGGGCAAGTCAACGCTGCTGCGCGCACTGAACGGCCAGGTGCGCCACGCAACGGGCGCGGTGCTGCTCGACGGTGAACCAATCGAAAAGTTTAGCCGCCGCAGCATTGGCCGGCGCATCGCGGTTGTAGCTCAGGAAGCTGAACTGCGTTTCCCGGTAACAGTACTCGAGTTTGTATTAGGCGGACGCTTTGCGTGGGCCAGTAACGCAGGTTGGGGTTGGGAAACAGACCGCGATCTGCGCATCGCTGAAGACGTCATAAACGAAACTGAACTCTCCGAACTAAGCGGTCGCTTGATGAATGAACTCTCGGGTGGCGAACGGCAACGCGCCGTGCTCGCCAGAGCCTTAGCCACCGAAGCCGCATTTCTACTACTCGACGAACCAACTGCAAACCTCGATCTGTCGCATCAGGCGACTTTGCTGACACTCGTCAGAAACCGTTGCGACCAACACGAGTCCTCGGCGCTGGTGATCACGCACGACATCAATCTCGCGGCACAGTTTGCCGATCACATTTTGCTGATGAAGCGCGGCAAAGTTCTCCAGGCCGGATCACCCCATGCAGTCTTAACACCAGAACTGCTGCGCGAGGTTTTTGACGTTACGGTTTTGGTTGATGCGCATCCGGTGACGAACGCGCCACGCGTCACACCGGTTCTTGGGAAAGCGATTTAACAAACCAAAGAAGGATTTTAAAAGAGGCTCAGGTTGCAAGGTGTGCGAGTTCAAGGACGCGAGTGCGTCACTTACAGAATCCGTCCTTGCAACCTGAAAGCGAGACTCAGGCTCTTTTGGTAAACAACCCACCGGCCAGAAACAGGACGCCGAGCAGGATGTGAATCGCGTGATCGGCCGTGCCGAAGTGAAGCGGGCCGACCATCCACATGCGATCTTCGGCCGGGTTACCGAGTGTCAATCCCAAAATGCCGAGCGCCAGGTAGACGATGCCGAAAACCAGCGAGAAAGCTTTGGCTCCCGACAACGAGCCGGCAAAGCCGAAATACAACGCGATGACGCCGGAAACTATGTGAACCACGTTATGTGGCGGCGTTAAATGTGCCCCCAGCAGCGTCGGGGCAGCAAAACCAGCCACACCCACCAACAGGAAAACGACTCCCAAAATCTTGCAAATCGTCTTTGCCATTTGTGACCCGTCCTATGTCAAATAGTTGAGAACCGAGCGGCAATAGCACGGCTTCGACCGGCACCGCCTTCGACCCTTCGTGGTGGTTCGTTTGTGCGCCGCATGTATATCAGAGAGGGGTCCGTTTAGCAAAGTTTTTTGCAGTAAATTGTTCGAAGAGTTTTGAGTTCGGCCTTCAGGCTGCTCGAAGAGACAGGAAGCTAAAGCTTGAACTAGCTTTGCCTGAAAGATGTTCAACCGTTGTCACTTTCCGGGCAAGCGATGATAGCTTAAGCAGTTTTCGGGCAGAGTGTAATTCCTACTCACGCGGCGTTGGTTTCCACGTTGGCACGTTCTCAACGTACTTCTCGCCCTCGCTGGCAGCAAGCACGATCCGGGCTAACAGAACCTCAACCGAGATGCCAAGATTGTTCGCCCACTCTACTAAGAGTTCAATGTGATCTGGAGTGAAGTCTGAATCATCTACTGCGAGCATGAGATTAAAAAGTAACGGGGCGTCGCAGTTCACCCACAAAAGAAGCACGACGCCCCGGCCCCACACTCTGGGCGTGCGAGGCTATCTGAATTCGCGGACTTTATATCCGCGTCAAACAGCCTTCACAACGCTTCGATTGATCATCAAATCCGCAAATCTCATACAAGATTTTCCACGTTCAAGCAGACACACTTCTACACTCTCGCGGAATGCGAGTGAACCAACTTATAAACTTCCGTTCGCGCTTAGCGACGCAGACTGAGGATGGTCAAGATCACGGTTGTCATAACGCTGCTTGTGACTGATGTTTCACTCGGTGGCGGCGGAGGTGGCGACACAATGCCTCCGGAACCGATTTGCCCGGCAAGGGCTGAAACAGCAAGTAACAAGCTGAGAACGGTCGCGGCGCATGTTTGGCGCAAGGGTTTCATAGTTCCTCCAACACAAAATTTTTGTGTAACCCGGAAAATTTTGCATGGAACTATAATGCCTAGAAAGTTTCTTGCAAGAGCGGCCATTACTGCGTAAGATTTGCGCCGTTCTTCCTTGCAATCGTTCTAAAAAATTAGTGCTTGCATGACCTTACGGGCCTCACTACTGCGCGAAGTACTCAATCCAACCGTCAGCGTGGGACGCCGCGTAGAACTGTGCTGTGAACTAGCGCAGGATTTCGAGAACAAAGGCGAGTATGAGGAAGCCCGCGAATTGCTTAGTGGTCTGTGGCCTGAGATGGGCCAGCGTCCCGAAGTGGCAGGATTAGAGCAAGATACTGCGGCTGAGGTTCTCTTACGCGCAGGAGTGCTCACCGGATGGCTTGGCAGTCACCATCAGATTACAGACCCGCAGGAAAAGGCAAAGAATCTAATCAGCGAAAGCATCACGATATTCGAGTCCCGAAAGTATCCACGAAAGATCGCAGAAGCACAGACAGAACTGGCGTGGTGCTACTGGCGCACTGGCGACTACAACGAAGCTTTGGATTGCCTCAAACTCGCGCTCGCACAATTGCCTCATGACAATGACCTGAGAGCAAAAACAGTGCTGCGCATGGCCGTTGTGGATCATTTCGCGGGGCGCTCCCGCGAAGCATTAACCATGCTCACGGACTACGCGGCACTGTTTGAGAAGATCAACAACGACACGCTCAAAGGTTGCTACCGTCAAACTCTTGCTGATGCGTTGGTGAAGCTGTGGGACGCGGGCGGGCCAAGAGATTACCTTGATCAGTCTTTACTCGAATACGCCGCCGCGAGTTACCATTTTGAACAAGCGGAGCACAGAAATTATCTCGCTAATGCGGAAAACAATCTCGGCTTTCTACTTTACAAGGTCAATCATTGCGAGCAAGCGCATCAGCATCTCGACAGCGCCCGGCGCATCTTTGCCCGGCTGAAAGACAGAGAATCAGCGGCGCAAGTTGATGAAACTCGCGCCCGCGTCTTCCTGAAAGAAAAGCGCGACGTAGAAGCCGAAAAGCTGGCGCGGTCTTCTGTGCGCGTCCTAGAGCATAGTGAGAGACACGCGTTATTAACAGAGTCATTAACGACCCACGCTACAGCGTTGGCCCGACTGGGCCAATACGGTGCGGCACTGACTACGTTTCGACGCGCCCTCGATCTATCGCAACGCATCGGCGCAGAAGTCCGTGCGGCTCAGGTTGCGTTGGCTGTGTTTCAGGAAATGGGAGACCGCTTAGCTGTAGTTGAGGAACAGTTACCTATCACCGGGCGCAAGCTAATTGAGGAAGTGCGAGCACTGGAGCACAAGTTAATAAAGCACGCACTTGAATCCACAGAGGGCAGCATTACTTATGCTGCGCGCAATCTTGGAATGTCCTATCAGGCTTTGACCTACATGCTGGAAACGAGGCACCAGGATTTGTTCAAGAAACGGTTTCCAGCGCGGCGGCGTCCGCGTGAACCATGAGCAAACTTTGGCCTGGTCTACAACAAAACCTATACAGGAGTAAGCGGGAGACGGTTTGCAAGTGATCTCCGCGATGCACTGGCGAAGGGCTATATCTCAAAGATGCCGTCTTACAATTCGATTTTTTGACTACTTCAAAATGCCCGCACTCACGCCTTATCTGAGACAGTTGATTGCACAGAGCGCCGCGCCTCTAAAATCAATCGAACGGAACTCGCGGTGGATAGTTCGGGCTTTTCGACTACCAGTTATGTGAGCTGGTTTGATGTGAAGTATGGCAACAATGAAGATTGGCACGACTGGATCAAGATGCACGTCGCTTGCGGAGTAAAGACGCACATAATCACTGGCGTCGAATTGACCCGCGCACGCACGCATGACGCCCCGTACTTCAGACCATTGTTCGCACAGACCGCAAGGGCCGGATTCACAATGCAGGAAGTATCAGCCGATAAGGGCTACATCAGCGGAGACAATCGACAAGCGGCGGTTGATTTCGGTGCTTCACCTTACATTCCGTTCAAAGCGAACGTGACCGGCAAGCGCGGCTCGGAACTGTGGCGGCGACTATTTCACTACTACAGTTTCAAGCGCGAAGAGTTCTTGACGCACTATCACAAACGGAGCAACGTCGAAACGTTCTTTAGCATGATTAAAGCGCGGTTTGGTGAACGGTTGCGAAGCAAGTCAGAGATGGCGCAAGTCAACGAGGCGTTGACCAAAGTTTTAGCGCATACCCTCTGCGTTGTGATTCAGTCAATGTACGAGTTGAATATTACGCCGGAGTTCTGGACCGAAGCGGCATAGACGCAAACTGGCAATTTTCAATTCCTTGACGAAAACAGGAAAAAGATCGATGATCCCCTATGTTGTGGTCATTTCAGTTTCGATCACAGCATGTTTGACAGAGCGGAGTTTGTTGGCATCTTGTTCGGCAAAAACAGATTGCCAAAAAGAAAAGGCCCAGCCGGTTACTCGACTGGACCAATCAGACAAAACAACCTCCGCTCAACTTTAACCGCGAAGGGAGAAAGAAGAGGCGAAGGCGGCTTGTTCGGCAGAACGATAGTAAACCCGCCAAGCGAAATACGTCAACGCTAGTGCGTTAATCCTGTTCCCCAACTGATCGCCTTCAAAATCGTGATTTCTCCCCTTTTTGACACAGGCGAAGTGTGCCTGACAGGGAGAATAGACATGCCAAAAGGTGTACACGTTGTTCCGGCCGGAGGCCGATGGGGAGTTAGACGCGCTGGTAGTACTCGTCTAACCAGCACTCACCGCACGCAAAACGCGGCAATCAATAACGCTATACCGATTGCCAAGCGAGAACATACGGAAGTTGTTATCCATCGGCGCAATGGTCAGATTCGTGACTCGGATAGCTACGGCCACGATCCGTCCAGCATCCGAGATCGGAAACACTAAGCAGGCCACTAACAATTGAATAGTCGCGGCGGCGCAACGGAGAAACCAGTTTGCGCCGCTAGCGCCGCATGCGAAGGAGAACTGATTACCATGAGATACCGTGTCGGGTTCAAGAATGGCATGGTTGTAACAATAGAGGCCCATTCAATTACCGCCGTTGACAGCACGAACATAAGATTCCGCAAAGACGACGACCAAAACAAGTGGGACGCTTGGAGGTACGTAAACGCAAGTCGAGTGCTATTTGTCGCGCCCGCAGAGGACTCTTAACGTTGAGCGTGGAAAACGACGCGTGGCCTGCGTCGTTACTTGGAGCCGCAAGTGGTATACTGTCCGCCCAAAACCTGGTCTCAAACGAGGTGCAAAATGATTCGACGCAGCGGTAAGCCGGCAGGTCGAGTCCTGGCGGTGCTTCTGTTTTTGGCGTGCGGCATGATTTCAGCGAACGCGTACACACTCGTGATGCGCGATGGACGGCGCGTCCAGATTCCCGACGCGTTTACGGTGACGAGTACTACCCTGACGTATGAAGTGAGTTCGGGAATCCAGGTGACGGTTCAGTTGAGCACCGTCAACATCTACGCGACCGAACGCGCCAACGGCGAAGCAGCCGGATCGTTCATGTCGAAGTCGTCGGCCACGCCGTCTGCGCCCGCGACAACTGCGCGGTCGACCAGTCGTCCACGGCAAGCGACGCGTGCAACCGCGAACCGTTCGATCACCAACGCAGATCTCGAAGAGTACCGGCGTACGCGCGTCGCCAGTGAAAGAGCGTACGAGAGACGCCGGCAACAGTTGGGACTGCCTTCGCGAGAAGCTGGCCAGCGCGAGTTGGCGGCAGTCACGGAACGCACGGTTGAGCAGTTGCGCAACAAACGCGATCAGGAACAGGACGGCGAGGCTTATTGGCGTGGCCGCGCAAGTTCGCTCCGCACGGAGATCGCGACCAACGACGCGCAGATCGCTTTCGTCAACCAGCGGCTGGCGGAACTACCGGTGAGCTATTCGTTGGGTGGATATGACGCGGGGCCTTTTGGAAACCCGGGTTATCCAACTGTGTATGGTCCGTTCCCGAACTATCCGAATTATCCGGTTTTGGGAAATCCGTTCCCGTTTCCTAACAACCGTCGCTCCAATCGCGTGTGGAACCGTAGGGGTCGTTATCCGCAAACGAATGTCTTGATAATGCCGAACCAGAACTACGACTATGGTGAGGAACGGTTAAGCTTACGAACTCAACTGAACGAACTAATGATGCAACGCGCTGCGCTCAGCGTGCGGTGGAAGGAGTTTGAAGAGGAAGCGCGCCGTGCCGGCGCGTATCCCGGCTGGCTCCGGCCATAAGACATTGCCGATTTTCGATTTTCGATTGCCGATTTGAAGAAAGTCGGTGCGTGCGACAAGCAACAATCGACAGCAACAATCGACAATCGGCAATCGACAATCCAATATGTCCTGGGAAAC
>DATNJO010000822.1:0-5880 GCA_035603895.1 Pyrinomonadaceae bacterium | reverse complement strand
CTCGAGGTTTTCGAAGTGCGAAGGATCGACCGCGCCCTGGTTGCCGGTAATGCCGATGGCGGTGCGGGTCGCGCCCGGCATCGGGTGTCCCTTGAACCCCAACTCTTCGATGATACGCAGGACAGCCTCAACCTGAGTGTCGGTGGCGTCGGCTTTCATCACGATTAACATGCTGTCTTATTACCTTAGCTGCGAAAAAAAGTACAGCGTTCAAAAAAGATCCCTTGTCTCCTCCCCGCTTGACAAAACCTCTCGACTCCAAGTATCTTGATGTCAAGAGAAATATGGAGAACCTGGAATCGTTAACCGGCGGCAGTGGCGTGCACGTCTTTTTAGTGCTGTGGAAGGCGCTGCACGCGGTCGAGGCGTACGCCGTTAAGAGCATCGCGGAAATGGAGCTCGGTGCTACTGATTTCGCCGTTTTGGAAGCGCTTCTTCACAAAGGACCGCTTCCGGTCAATGAAATCGGGCGCAAAGTCCTGTTGACGAGCGGCTCGATTACGACCGCCGTCGACCGGCTCGAGAGCAAAGGACTGGTCGAGCGGCGCGCCCATGGCAGCGACCGCCGCGCCCGAATCGTGCACCTGACCAAGCAGGGAAGAGCATTGATTATGCGCGCTTACGCACAGCACGCAGCCGACATCGAGCGTCTTGCCGCAGCCTCGCTGACCAAGACCGAGCGCGCGACGCTAATTCGGTTGTTGAAAAAGATTGGTTACGAAGCAGCGGCCGCGTTGAAACGCGAAGATGCCGCGTGAGTTTTACGAGGAGTAAAAGATGGAAGCAACGAAGTTGAAAAAAGAGCAGACCCGCAGTGTGGCGGGAGTTGTGAACAGTATTGAAACCCTGGAAGGCGGCGGTTTTCTTGTACGCCGGCCATTTCCACAGGCGTCGTTTTCGGAATTCGATCCGTTCCTGTTGCTTGATGAAATGGGGCCGATGGACGTCGCGCCAGGCGAGGCGAAAGGCGCGCCGGATCATCCGCATCGCGGCTTTGAGACGGTGACCTACCTGCTCTCGGGTGAGATGGAGCACAAGGATTCGCGTGGACATGCCGGCCGGTTGACGCCCGGCGACGTGCAATGGATGACGGCAGGTGCGGGCGTGGTCCATTCGGAGATGCCGAGTAGCGAGTTTCAACGAGACGGCGGCACGATGCATGGGTTTCAGTTGTGGGTGAACCTGCCGCAGCGTGACAAGATGACGAAACCGCGTTACCAGGAGATTCCGAAGGCGCAGATCCCGCAAGTGAAGTCGGAAGATGGTCTCGCGACGGTGCGCGTGATTGCCGGCGAAGCGATGGGCCAACAGGCAGTGATCGAGACGCACACGCCGATCGTCTACCTGCACTACAGCATCGAACCCGGTGGTGTGGTGACGCAGTCTGTGCCCTCGGAGTACAACGCGTTCGCGTACCTTGTAGAGGGCGCGGGATTGTTTGGCGGCGCGCGCGAGCGTGCGAACGATGGGCAGATGGTGATGTTCGCTCAGGACGGAGAACAGATCAGGATTGAGAATCCGGCGGATGCGCAAACGCGATTAGAAGTGCTGCTCATAGCAGGTCTTCCGTTGAACGAGCCGGTCGCTCGCTATGGTCCATTCGTGATGAACACGGAACGCGAGATTCGCCAGGCGTTTGAAGACTACGTTCGCGGACGCATGGGCGCGATCGGGTAGCCACAAAGAGGCACAAGAGTTAAGCCACAAGAAGCACAAAAGGCACAAGAGGCACAAGAGGCACAAACCTGCTAACAAAACTCTTGTGCCTTTTCGTGGCTCACATCTGGTCCGGGACGCGGATGCCGAGGATTGAGAGTGCGCCGGTCAGTTGCGCGCGCACGATCTGCGTCACGGCTATCAACACAGCGCGGCGGACGTCGTCCTTTTCGGTGACAATTCGATTTTCGTCGCGCTGATAAAACCGGCTGAAGCCTCTCGCCACCGAGAACGTGTATTTCGCTAGGTTCGCAGGTTCCGCCGACTTGCGACACTGCGCAATCACTTCGTCCAACTGCTGCGTCAACATCAGCAGCGACCAGATCTCGGTGCCAATCTCTCCTGACAGGATCTCTGAAATCCCTCTCTGTAACTCGTCGCTCGAACCAACACTCGCCAATAGCGACTTCGCTTTGTCCAGAGTTTCAACGTCGAGTTTGCGGAAGATGGAGCCCGCGCGCACCGCGGCGTACTGGCAATACGGACCGGTTTCACCCTCGAAAGAGAGCGCTTCTTTGAAGTCGAAAGCAATGACCGTGTTGCGCGTAAACTTCAGCAGAAAATAACGCAAAGCCGCCACCGCGACCTCGTGAGCCGTGGCTTTCAACCCGTCTTCCGAGAGCTCAGGATTGCGTTTTTCGACTTCCTTGAGCGCGCCGGCTTCGAGTTGATCGATCAGATCGTCAGCCTTCACGCCGAGACCCTTGCGGCCGCTCATCTCTATGTACGGCCGCGCGCGATCTTCTTCACTCAAAGAAATGCCGAGTTCTTCGCACGCTGCCGGCGAGAGCGCCACCATCTCGTAACTGAAGTGCACGCTTGCTTCTTCGCCGACTTCCGGAACAACCGCGGCCACACCACGAGCAACGATCTCCTGTGGATACGACTGCCGCGAGTCGATCACGTTGTAGACGGTCTTACCGCCGCCGAAGTGCGGACGTACCACACCGGCTTTCTCTTCCGCCTTTTTATCCGTGGTCGTGACCCAGAGCGTGTGCTGGTCTGGATACTGGCGGAAAACCCGGTAGTGAAAATCGAGTCCGAGCTGGCCGAGTTTCCACAGTTGGTAAGCGATGTCTTTGCCGGTGTACGTGACGGTGCCGTTGGATCGCACGATGATCTTGTCTGACTCGTGCTCGTCGGTCCCGGTGTGCGACTCGAAGGGCATCACCCAACAACCCGCGTGACGGCCTTCAGCTTCCAGGCGAATCACGCCTTTACTCTTCATCAATTCGAAGGCGCGTTCCCAAAAGCGCAGGTGCAGAATCTCCGACTCGCGCGCGAGCAGATCGTAACGAATGCCGAGACGCTCCATCGTGTCGAGAATGCATTCGACATTGCGCGTCGCGACGTAATCGGCGAGTTCGGCGATGCGGTTGTCGCCTTCTTCGATCGCGTGCAACACCTTGATGCGCATCTTGAGCTTCTCTGGATTCAGCTCGTTGTTCGGATCGCCGTCGCGATAGAAGAGCCCGACTTCGGTGTAGAGGTCCCAGCAGTAATAATCAAACGTATAGTCGGGCGTGAGCGAAGCGTCGAGAGCTTTGATCTTTTCGAGGTTCATCGCCTCGAGATGCAGAAAACCGACGACGACGTCCGCGACCTGGACGCCCGTGTTGTCGATGTAGTTTTGGACTTCGACCGGGTCGCCGGCGGCTTGCAGGATGCGTACGAAAGTGTCGCCGAGGACTGCGTTGCGGACGTGACCGATGTGCGCGGCTTTGTTTGGGTTGATGCTGGTGTGCTCGACCATCATCTTGATCTGATCCGCTTCGGGTTTGATTTCGACTTCGGTTTTCGAGCTGAAAAGATGAAGCAGTTTTGCGCGGTCGAAGAAAACGTTGATGTAACCCGCGCCTGCGATCTCTACGCGCGAAACTTCTGCGGTGCTTTCCAACAACGGTTTGAGTTTTTCCGCGATCGCACGCGGTGCGACCTTCTCGCCGGTTGCTTGTTTGACGAGTTTCGCGAGTTCGAAGCAGACGGGAAACGCGAGATCGCCGAGTTCCGGCCGCGGGGGCGTGTCGGCGGTCAGTTGTTGCACCTCGACGCCAAATACCTCGCGCGCGGCGGTGCGAATTCGTTCTTTGAGTTGCTGTTGCAGGTTGAGTAGGGTCATGACAAAAGCGCAAAGTATAGCTCATTTGCGGCTTTTGTGCCTTTTTGTGGCTGGAGCGGTGCTCTGCTACCATCGCGGCCGAGTTCATGCAAAGCGTCACAAGTCCGAAGATTTCCGCTGAATTGCGCTGGCGCTTCGATACCGCCAGGAGCGTGCTCGTGCTGACGGGGGCGGGCGTTTCCGCGGAGTCGGGCGTGCCGACGTTTCGCGGTGGTGGGAACAGTGCGGTCTGGAAGGGGTTGCCGTTCGACGTCATTTCGTCGGGCGCGATGCTCGAACGAAATTTGCCTGCCGTTTGGGAATGGTTTGATTATCGCCGCGATGTGTTGCAAGCGCTTGAGCCCAATGCCGCGCACCATGCGATCGCGAGTTGGCAGGAACGTTTTGCTGACCTGACACTCGTCACGCAGAATGTCGATGGACTGCATCAACGCGCTGGTTCGCGCAATGTCGTCGAACTGCACGGCAACATCTGGCGCGCGCGTTGCACGGTTTGCCGTCTTATTCATGAGATTCCGGCGGAAGGCGGACGTCCCGAGGCGTGTGATGAGTGTGGCAACACGCTGCGGCCGGATGTGGTCTTGTTTGGCGAAATGTTGCCCGTAGGCCATTTTGAGTTTGCGTTGGAGTGTGCTTCGCGTTGTGAATTGTGTTTTGTGATCGGCACTTCGGGCCTGGTTTATCCGGCGGCGAGTTTGCCGGAGGTGGCGAAGTCGTCGGGCGCGTTTGTTTGCGAGGTCAATCCTGAGCCGACGCCGCTTTCGAGCTTGTGCGACGAGGTGATCGTGGGAAAAGCAGGAGAGGTTTTGCCACGGATTTGACGGAAAGACACGGATGAAGACTCTTTATTTTGACTGTTTTGCCGGCGCGAGCGGCAACATGATTCTTGGCGCGATGGTCGCGGCTGGAGTCGATCCGGAGGCGCTGCGGCAGCAACTGTCGTTGTTGAATGTTGACGGGTTCAAGATCAACTTCGAAACTGTTGACCGCTCGGGTCTCAGCGCGACTTACGCGCGCGTAGAGACTGCGCACGAGCACAAGCATCGTCACCTTTCGGACATCAAACAGATCATCGAACAGTCCGGCGTTTCCGACGCAGCAAAGAAGCTATCTATTCAGATCTTTACCCGACTGGCAGAGGCAGAGGCGCGTGTACACAACGAGCCCGTCGATCACGTTCACTTTCACGAAGTCGGCGCGCTCGATGCGATCGTCGACATTGTTGGCGCTGCGATCGGTTTTGATTTGCTAAAGATCGATCGCTTCGTGAGCTCGCCGTTGCACGTCGGCAGCGGAACGATCCAGATGGCCCACGGGCGCTTTCCCGTGCCGCCGCCGGCAGTGGCTGAGTTGCTGAAAGGTGTGCCGTTTTATTCAACCGACATTCAAGGCGAACTGTTGACACCCACCGGTGCGGCGATTATCACGACCGTTTGCCACGAGTTTGGACCAATCCCGCAGATGAAGACCGACGTCACCGGCTACGGCGCGGGGACGCGGCAGTACAAAGACTTTCCTAACGTGCTGCGCGTCATGCTCGGTCAAACAGAATTGGACGGCGCGACCGACGAAAAACTGTGGATGATTGAGACGAACATCGACGACATGTCGCCACAGCTTCTCGGCCATGTGATGGACGTTGCGTTTGAACAAGGCGCCCTCGACTGTTACTTCACGCCGGTGCAGATGAAAAAGAATCGTCCCGGTGTGTTGCTGTCGGTGCTTTGCGAACCAGATAAAAAAGGGTCGTTGCTGAACCTGCTGTTCACGGAAACGACGACGCTCGGCGTTCGCAGTTATGAAGTGACGCGACGCGCTTTGCGGCGCAGCATGACGCGGGTGGAAACGCAGTATGGACCGATAGATGTTAAAGTAGCCCATTTAAACGGGCGCGTTGTAAACGAGATGCCGGAGTTTGATCAGGTTCGGGCCGCGGCAAAAAAAGCCGGAGTAGCACTGAAGGTCGTGGAAGACGCGGTTCGTACCGCCAATAGGAACAGGGATGAAAGCAAATAAAGAAGTAAACCTCGATTTGATCGCGCAGG
>DATNJO010000821.1:0-2758 GCA_035603895.1 Pyrinomonadaceae bacterium | reverse complement strand
GGGCCATCCGCAAACCGATCTCACGCGTGCGTCGTGACACCGAATATGACATCACACCATAAATTCCGATCGCCGCGAGCACCAGCCCGAGCAAGCCGAAAACGCCCAGCACTGCCGCGCCCGTCCGCGCCGACCACGATGCGAGGCTGACGGTTTCGGAGAGGGGTTGCAGGTTTTGCGGCGGCACGTTTTCATCGAGCGCCGCGACTTCGCTCCGCACGGCGGAAATTAAACCGCGAGGATCGCCATGCGTGCGTACAATCAGTGACGCAAGCGCAGAGTAGTTCTGCGCGAACGGTCGGTAGATAGTTGGTTCCGGTTCCCTATCGATACGATTGAAGATGTTATTTCTAGAGTCTTTGACAACACCAATCACTTCACAGGAAATCAAATCCGATCTACCGACGCGCAACCGTTTGCCCAGCGCCTCGCCCGCTTGTTTGATCTCAGGCCACAAGGTGCGCGCTAAGTTTTCGCTGACGATGGCTACCTTTGGAGAGTTGATCGTGTCCTGCGCAGTGAAAGCTCGCCCACGAAGAAGCGGCGTACCGATAGTCTCGAAATATTGCGAGCCGACCGAAACATCACCGGCGAAAACTCTTTCTTCTGGCGGAAGCTCTCGGTCTTCGGGCACGACAGGTGTCGACAGCCACATAAAACCAAGCGGCAACAGACTGGTCACACTCGCTGCTTGCACACCCGGCTGACTTTCAAGTCGCTCGACAATCCGCTGATAAAACTCCCGGCCTTTAGTTTCGTTGTACCCCTGAAGCTTCAGATTAAACGAAACCTCCAGCACCTGATCCGGTTTGAACCCCAGATCGATTTGTCGCGCATAACTCAGAGTACGCAAGAACAAACCGGTGCTGATGAGCAGCGCCAGCGAGAGTGCGACTTGTGTGACAACCAACGCATGGCGCAAATTCAACCAGCGCACGCGCGGACCTTCGGCATTGCTCTCGTCCTTCAATGCCGGAAGGACATCGGGCCTGGATGCCTGCAGCGCCGGGACCAGACCAAAGATCACTCCCGTCACGACGGCCAGCAGGAACGTAAAGGCAAACGTGCGGACGTCAAAGGATAGATCGAGAGTAAAGGTAAATGGCGGTGGGAATGGCGGCTTGAAAGCCATTAACAGTTGATTGATCCAGTAGGCCAGGAACAACCCTACAGTTGCGCCGATAAGCGCCAATAGCACGCTCTCTGTCAACAACTGCCGAATCAATCGCCCTCGCGTTGCGCCGAGCGCCAACCGAACAGCGACCTCTTTTCGCCGCCTTGTGGCACGCGCCATCAGCAGATTGGCGACGTTGGCACACGCGATCAGAAGCACTGTAAGCACCGTTGCCCCGGCCAGCCTGGAGGATGTCACTGCTATCTCCCGGATCGGACCGATCATGATGCCTTGCGGCCTGATCAGATGGAGAGAGCGATCAACATTAGGATTGAGGCGTTGCTCAGGCGGAGGGGAGGTGGACTGTTCTAGCTGTCGGTTGATCGTTTCGAGTGCGGCTTGCGCCTGGGGAACTGAAACGCCTTGTTTGAGTCTTCCGATCGCGCCAAAGTTTTCATACTGCCGGTTACTCAGAGGATCGTGCCGCGTCTCCGATGCCCTCGGCTCCCACCTCATCGTTGACATCATCATCACCGGAATCCACAAACTGACTTTCATCGGAGGGGTCTCACCATCGAAGCCAGGAGGAGCAATACCGACGACGGTTAATCGCCGGCTGTTCAAAACGATCGTCTGACCAACCAGCGAAGAATCGCTGTTAAAACGACTCTGCCAAAAGCTATGGCTAAGGACCACGACTGGATGTGCGCCGGGCGTACGGTCTTCCTCGGGCACAAACGCCCGCCCAAAAGCAGGCTTGATTCCAAGTACGTCGAAGTAATTTCCGGAAACCATAGCGCCGAGAACGACTTCACTGCGCACGTTATTTCCGAAACTGATCGGCGCTTGCGTATAAAGCGCCAGGTCCGACAAAACTTCGTTGCGTTCACGCAAAACCGTGAAGTCAGGGTAAGAAAGTGTCGGCCCTCGCCCGTCACCGCGCATGAGCAGGACGAGTTCGCCGGGCGCTTTGACTACAGGCAACGGTCGCAAAAGCAAGGCATCGACCAAGCCGAAGATCGCTGTGTTCGCTCCTATGCCTAGCGCCAACGTGGCTGTAACTACCAGCGTGAAGCCGGGATTCTTGCGCAACACTCGCACGCCGATGCGCAGGTCCTGAAGCAATTCCTCCAACCACCGTGTCCCGCGGGCGTCGCGGCACCTCTCCTTCACTTGCTCGGAACCACCAAGAGCAAGCTGGGCCTGTCGTTGCGCTTCCTCGGGACTGTAGCCTTGGTTGATCAGGTCACTAGTATGCAGGTCCAGATGTTGGCGGAGTTCCTTTTCGAGTTGCTCTTCATGCTGTCTTCGGTGAAACAGGCGATGCCACCAAGTCATCCCGCACCTCCTTCAGACATTTTGAGGATCAGACTGACGGCTTGAGTCAGGCGCTGCCAGCCCGCGGCTTCAGTTTCTAGCTGCGCCCGTCCTTTCGGCGTCACGCGATAGAACTTGGCTTCGCGCCCGGTCTCGGTAACCTTCCAGTCGGCTACCAAAAGGCCGCGGTTTTCGAGTCGGTGCAATGCTGGATAAAGCGAGCCTTGCGGAACCTGGACCACACCGCGCGAGACTTGTTCCAGTCGTTGGGCGATCGCATACCCGTGAATCGGACCGAGCGCCACAACTTTCAAGATCAGCAAATCT
>DATNJO010000820.1:0-4407 GCA_035603895.1 Pyrinomonadaceae bacterium | reverse complement strand
GCTTGGGGTGAATATGATTTTGATCGCGCGTACTGATGCCGACGGCGCAAGTTTGCTCACGAGCGATGTCGACGAACGCGACCATGCTTTTCTGACCGGAGATCGAACCGCTGAAGGTTTCTTCACGGTGAAAGCAGGGTTGGACCAGGCGATCGCGCGCGCACTTGCTTACGCGCCGTATGCGGATATCGTTTGGTGCGAGACTTCCGAACCGAATCTCGAAGATGCGAGCCGGTTTGCGCACGCGATCCACGAACAGTTTCCGGGCAAGCTGCTGGCGTACAACTGTTCGCCGTCATTCAACTGGAAGAAGAAACTCGACGATCGCACGATTGCGAAGTTTCAGAAAGAGCTGGGGCTGATGGGCTACAAGTTTCAGTTCATCACGCTCGCGGGATTCCATGCGTTGAACCTGGCGATGTTTGAACTTGCGCAGGATTATCGCGATGCGGGCATGAGTGCTTACGCGAAGCTTCAGGCGACCGAATTCGAACGCGAAGCGGATAGTGACTATCGCGCGGTGAAGCATCAGGCGTTTGTGGGAACAGGTTACTTCGACGCGATCGCACAGATCGTTGCGGGTGGTAATTCCTCAACGACGGCTTTGACAGGATCGACGGAGCAGGAACAGTTCACAGCGCCTGTTCCATCCCAACCTTTGGTTTCCGCACAAACCGTGTGAACGGTGATTCACTGCAGCAGGTCGAGGAGTTCCGGATGTTTGGCGAATTCGGCCCAGCCTGCTGCGGTTGATCCAACCTTCGTGTCCTTAACAGTCTTGTCTGCGCCGTGTTGCAGTAGAAACTCGATCATCGCGCGGTGGCCGTTTAGTGCAGCGTAGTGCAGCCCAGTGCCGGCGTAGTCGAAACCTCCGGGCACTGTATTGATCTCCGCGCCTTTGTCCAACAACAGTTGCGCAGCTTCAATATGACCGTGCATGCACGCGTAGACAAACGCGTTATTGATGATGCCCTGGCGATCCTGCGACCACGCGTTAACGTTATCCGATAGTGACTGTTTGCCTGCGGGCGGGTGATTCGAAGCGGCGATCGTTTTGCAGTTGCCGAACGGCCAGTCGATCTGGCCGGCCTCGGGTTTCAAGCTCCCGTCGGTGTTAAAGTAACTCTCAATCAAATCAATGCGACCGAGTGCGGCGGCAGTGCGCAGGTTCTGCACCTTTGCGCCGCGTTCGAGTAACAGTGTGACGACGTTTTGATTATTCCAGTAAAGCGCTTCTTCGAGTGGCGACCAGCCACCAGTGCCGTCAATCGCGGCGCCCTGATCGAGTAACAGTTCGGCGACTTCGCGGTTGCCAATACTTGCAGCCGCACCAAGTGGTTCATTCAACTCAGCCCCGGCCTCAATCAACACCTCCGCCATCGCCCTGCCATTGGGATTGCCATTAGCATCCAACGCCAGACACTGGAGCAACGTCGGATGGCTCCTCGTCGATCTCGACGTCGCTAACGACGGCTCCTCCACCACCAGCGCCCTCAACTTCTCTACATCTCCTTCGCTGATGGCTTTCATTGCAGGATGAAACTTTTTGTCCATAGCTGTTTTAACAGAATTACAGAATAACAAGATGGTTACTTCTTGAGTCACTCTTGTCAATTCTGTACATCCTGTCAAGTACGGTATTATTTCGCCGCCAGCCGTCAACTCAGGAGGATAATTCATGTTCACCAAGCCACGACGCTTTCGCCGTTTGCTGTTTGCCCTACTTCCGCTCGCCATTGCTTTCAGCATTAACGCACAGCCCGCCAAGACGCCGCTGACGCACGAGACGATGTGGATGTTGAAGCGGGTGGGGGCGCCGGCGCCGAGTCCGGATGGGAAGTGGGTCGTGTTTTCAATGGTCGAACCCGCTTACGACGAGAAGGACCAGGTGTCGGACTTGTGGATTGTTCCCGGCGACGGAAGTGCGAAGCCGCGCCGGCTGACGTTCACAAAAGGCGGTGAGAGTGGTGTCGTGTGGAGTCCTGACAGCCGCCAGATCGTGTTCTCCGCGAGACGCGAAGGCGATGAGGTGAGTCAGTTGTATGTGTTGGACGTGGCGAATGGCGGCGAGGCGGTGCGCATCACTTCCCTTTCCACCGGCGCACGCTCCGCGCAGTGGCGCCCCGACGGCAAGGCGCTGCTGTTTGTCAGTACGGTTTATCCGGGTGTACTCGACGACGACGCAAACAAGAAGATCGCGGCTGAACGCAAAGCGCAAAAGTATCGTGTGCACGCATACGACAGGTTTCCGATTCGCAACTGGGACAAGTGGCTCGACGACACGCAGACACACCTGTTCGTGCAAGACGCACAGCCCGGCGCGAAAGCGAAAGATATTCTTGCGGGAACGAAGCTCGTAAGCGAGCGCGGCTTTGCCGGTCGCGGTACAGATTCCGCTGACGAACTCGATGCGATCTGGACGCCTGAAGGCGATGCGATCGTCTTTGTCGCGAGTACGAACCGTGATGCGGCCGCGTATGCAAACACAAACACGTCGCTGTTCAAGATTTCAGCAAGCGGCGGCGAGCCTGTACGCCTGACAACAAGCGCCGACAGTTTCACTCGTCCCGCGTTTCGACCTGACGGAAAAGCCCTCTACGTCATCTCCAACACGCAATCCGACAACAAGGTTTACAACCTCGATCGACTCGCGAAGCTATCGTGGCCCAATCCCGGGCAACCAGTGATCCTCACTTCTGGCTTCGATCGCGCTGTTGGCAACTTCGCTCTGACACCTGACAGCAGATCGATCTATTTCACCGCCGAAGAAGCTGGAAACGAAAAACTTTACACACTCCCGGCTGACGGCAACGAAGTGCGTCTCGCGATGGACATGACGCGCGGCGTTTACACGAACCTGAAGATTCCCGCGAAAGCCTCGTCGACTATTCTGATCGCGAATTGGGAAAGTGCCATCAACCCGCCGGAAGTTTTTCGTCTCGATTTGAATTCCAAAACACAGCAGCCACTCACTGCGTTCAACGCCGACCAGCTCGCCAAAATCGATTGGCTGCCGTTGCGTCATTTCTGGTTTACCAGCAAAGCCGGCAAACGCATTCACAACATGATCGCTTTGCCGCCAAACTTCGACGAACGCAAGAAGTATCCGCTGCTCGTCGTGATTCACGGTGGACCACACAGCATGTGGCGCGACAACTGGGGACTGCGTTGGAACTACTACATGCTGACGCGGCCGGGTTACGTCGTGCTGTTGACCAACTATTCCGGTTCGACGGGATTCGGTGAAGCGTTTGCGCAGAGCATTCAGGGAGATCCATTGAAAGGACCAGGCAACGAGATCAACGAAGCAGCCGACGAAGCGATCCGGCTTTATTCGTTTGTCGACGGTTCGCGTCAGGCCGCGGCGGGTGCGAGTTACGGCGGTCACCTTGCAAACTGGATGCAAGCCACGACTACACGTTACAAAACGCTCATCAGTCACGCGGGTCTAATCAACCTGGAGTCGCAATGGGGCACGAGCGACACGATCTATTCGCGCGAAATCAACAACGGCGGGCCTGTTTGGGAACAAGGTCCGGTCTGGCGCGAACAGAACCCGATCCGCTTCGCTGCCAACTTCAAAACACCGATCATGCTTTCAGTCGGCGAGAACGACTTCCGCGTCCCGCTCAATCAGACTCTCGAGAACTGGAGCGTGTTGCAACGTCTGCGCATCCCGAGCCGCCTGCTCGTCTGGCCCGACGAGAACCACTGGATACTAAAGGGCGAGAACAGCCGTTACTGGTATCAGGAAGTCTACGCGTGGCTGAAGAAGTATCTCGACGAGCCGTCGAACGTCAGCGAGCGATAACGAAAACCTAACTGTCCAACACAGCGATATCGAGTTGTTGCAGTCGTGCGGGCTCGGCGATGATTTCAGCTCGCACGATCCTGCCGTTTGAGATCGTGAAGATGAGTGCTCGCGTGAGGCGTCCGCGGGTGGCGAAGACGAGTCCTGCGGCGCCGTTGATGAGTGCTGGTTGGACGAAGCGTGCGAGGTGCGAGAACGCGACTGCGCCCCTGGCCCAATTCTCTGCCCCACGGATCTCACGCGGTACGCCCGGAGCGGCGGCACGCGAATCGAGTTGGACCACAACGTTCGGATCGAGCACTGCTAGAAGCCCTTCAAAATCCCCACCGCGCAACGCCGCGAGAAACGCATCGACAACTTGTCGCTGAGTCTGAAGATCTGACGCGGTAACAGTTTCTTCGCCACGCACTCGTCTGCGTGCGCGACTCGCGAGTTGCCGCGCCGCGGCAGGTGTGCGTCCGACGATCGGAGCAATCTCGTCGAAAGAAACGTCGAACACGTCGTGCAACACAAACGCGACTCGTTCTGCCGGCGCGAGCGTGTCGAGCACGACGAGCAGTGCGAGTCCAACTGAATCGGCGAGTTGCGCTTCTTCT
>DATNJO010000819.1:0-2580 GCA_035603895.1 Pyrinomonadaceae bacterium | reverse complement strand
GTCCCTTCAAAGGCGACGTTCGATAACGTTCGTCAGGTGAACGCTTCGCCTGGAAGTCGTCGATCCCGATCTCCTCGGGCGTGTGCATGTTCCAACCAGGCTCGGTGTAGATCGGTGGCACATGACAAGTCGCACATTTCGCTTGGTTCTTGAAAACTGATTCGCCACGCGCAGCTGCTGCCCGATCGTAACTTCCCGGAGGCGCCGGTGGCGCAGGTATCGCGAGTTGGTAGAAATGAAGCGCCGGGAGTTTTGCAGTGATTAGATCCGGATTGCTGCGCACGTTGCCAAAGCCTTCACGCGCGGCGATCGGGAATTTCACTGGATCGTTCAAACGCGGATCGAAGAAAGTTCCCTGTCCGTGCATCTCGAGGTTCGCAACGAACGCATTCCAGTGAGTCACTGAACCCCAACCGGTCCACGTGTGCAGATTGACTCCGACCAAACCAAACGCCGGCGGAATCAACGTTGCCGCAGTTTTACCATCCGGTCGAAAAGCCTTGCCGTCGAGGAACAATTCAGCGTCAAACTTTCCTGGTCCCCAACTCTGCAACACCTTTCGCACCGTCGCTTCGTCGACGCCCAGCAGAGCCGCAACCGGTTGCAGGTTCGGGCTCAACGCGACGATCGCGCCCACGTTGAGATCGCGAGCGGCCCAACCGTCGAGACGCTCGCCGATGCCGGGCGCGAATGAGTTGTCAACTGTCGAGTGGCACAACGCACAAGTGATACCGATACTCTTAAGGCTGCCGTCGTTGTTGAAAGTGCCTTTGACGCCGAGAACGGCGTCAAGTTTGAGTAGCGCGAGCGTTGTGGCCGGATCGTCGAGATCAACGCGGCCTTGTTTTAACTTCGCGACGAGCGATCCCGGCAGCGCTTCTGAATCAACTTTCAATCCCACTGCCAGTGCGGTTTTCGGCGAAACGCCTGGTCCAACACCGCCGAATTTTTCGCCTTCTATGGCGCGATGAAGTTGCAGTGCGTCAGTCCAGAACACCTCATCGCCGAAAGTGTCGAAGCGAAAAGTCTGCTTGCCATCGGCAAGCATGCGCTCAGCGTTTGCGTCTGTCTGCTGTTCGCTGTCTGTTCGCGACTTCCCTGACCGGCCGCGATTTTGATTTTGATCGTCAGGCGCTTTTGCGTCGCTTGGTCTACCTAAAAAAACAGTCACGACAGCAGCAACAAAAAGCACGAGCGCGATCTTTACCAGTCTGTTCTCAACCATTTACTTTCCTCCTTGTGATTGACGGCCGCCGAATCAGCGGTCGTACTCGCTGCTGAGTCGCGCCAGTGCGAGCGCACCGAGCGAGAGGCCAAAGTCTCGTAACGCGACATCGAAATAGCCGGGGATCAAGAGCAAGTTGGCTACGATCAGCAGCAGCCACGCCGAAACCACGTAAGCAAAAAGGCGCGGCTTAAACGCCACGCCGAGTCCCGCGACGATCTCGATCACGCCTACCGCCAGCATGAGCTGGTGCCCGTGGCCGCCCGTGAGATTGTTGACGAACGCGGGAAGGTATTGGTCCCAGTTCACGAGCAGATGAAAGAATTTGTCTAAACCCGCCACGATCGGTGCGACGGTGAAACCGGTGCGGAGAATCTGATATGCCTGGTAACTCGGACTCGCCACGGCCGCGGTTTTAGCGGATGCAATGCCTGCTGAACTACTGAATGCCTGTGCCATCTTCGTCTTTCTCCTGAATAGAATTGCTGCGGACTACCTGAGTCCAATCAAAATACTCCTCTCTCATAATAAGTCAAGCATTTATTTGACTATTTGTACTTTCTGTGAAAAAGGGCTAGAATTCACAAGCCGAAGAGGTGTTTAATGGAGGTGATGAAGCTGGATCAGCGTTTTTTTGAAAGCACACGTGGGCAGATCGTCACCATACTCCGCAGTTCGCCCTGTACGGTTGAGGAGTTGGCGACGAGGCTCGAACTAACCGACAACGCCGTGCGCGCGCACCTTTCCACGCTCGAGCGCGATGGGATCGTGCGCCAGAGCGGAATCCGCCGCGGCGCTCGTAAACCACATTTCACTTACGCACTTACGGAGGAAGCCGACGGGCTTTTTCCCAAAGCCTACGACGCCCTGCTCAATCAATTGATCGCGGTTTTGAAGCATCGGTTGAGTCCAACGGAGATCGAGGACGTGCTGCGCGAAGTGGGCCGCGCGGTCGCTGCGAACATACCTAACGGGCACGACGCTAGTCTGCAGAGCCGCGTGCAAAAGGCGTTGAGAGTGTTAGAAGCGATCGGTGGATCCGCCGAGATCGAACAGCACGACGGCAAGATCGTGATTCGCGGTAATGGCTGTCCGCTAGCCGCTGCCGTGAGTGTGCATCCCGAAGTTTGCCGGCTGGCTGAGACGCTCGTCGGAGAGATCGTTAAGGTTCCGGTCGTCGAGAAATGCGATCGCGAGTCGAGGCCGCAGTGTCGTTTTGAGATCGACGCTGCATTAACCTAGGAACTTCGCGCGTTGCGCAGCCGGTAGTTTCTCGACCGCATAACGCAACATCGTTCGCGGCATCGAGCCCGAATACTTCTCCAAAAAGCGTACCAATTGCTTTTGATCTCGCT
>DATNJO010000818.1:0-9465 GCA_035603895.1 Pyrinomonadaceae bacterium | reverse complement strand
CTCGTGGCAGTGAGTTGGTCGTTTCTGAAGTTGCTGTTCATTGGTCCAAAGGATCGTTTTCGCGCGCTCGACGGCTACATGCTGGGACTCTCAGCTTTCCTGATTGCCGCGCTGCTTACGCTCGGCGCCCTCTTCAGCTATAGCTACAACGCAACACTCAATGCCGGCGAAGAAGATCTCGAAAAGTTCGCCGGCTCTGTCCAACACAACTTCTACAGCGAACTCGAAGCTGTCCTGCTACAGATCGACGTTCTGAACGACAACCTTGACGACGAGACGATTGCCGCAGCGAAGAAGGTCGGCGCGCGCAACCTGGATGAACTTGCGTATCGGAGTTCAATCGTTCGCGATGACGGACCGATCACTCCCGAGTCTCCCTACCCTTATCTGAACAGCGCGTTCTGGGTGAACGATCAAGGTTGGCAACAGATGAAGTGGACCGTGCGCTCGAGCGTTACGAACCGTCTCAACGTTTCCGATCGCGCATATTTTTCGCGGCTGAAACTGGGCCGACAGTACACCTTCAAAGATCGCAACAACAAAGAGCATGAGTTTTGGATCGAGCCGGTCACTTCAAAAACTACCGGCACGCACACTGTCGTCATTTCCAAACGCACGAATCGCATGGAGCAAAACACTCCGTGGGTGTCGGCCATCGACATGCGACTTCTCTCGTTGATGCAGCCGGTGATCCCGGAAGGCTTCGGATACGCCGTCATCGACGACAACGGCAAGGTCCTCTTCCATTCAGCTCCAAAACTGCACCTCGGTGAGAACTTCTTCGAGGAATGCGACAACAATCAGACGATGCGGGCGGCAGTGCTTGGCAGATGGAAACAGTCGTTGACCGCGTCGTATTTCGGCAAAGGTCACAGCGTCTATGTCGAACCGTTGGGAAGCTTGCCGTGGACACTTGTTGTGTTTCACGAAAAAGACTCGCTTCGCACTACGTTTAGCGAGATCTTGACGCTCTGCCTGGTCCTGTTTCTCTCTTATTTTGCTGTGTTGTGCGTACTGGTGGTGGCGATCTACCTGATCAATCGCAAGACACGCGATCGCTCGACGTGGCTGTGGCCCGATCGAAGCAAGAGGATTCTTTACGTCGAGTCGATAGTCGTGAATAGCGCACTGTTTCTTCTTTCCGCTTTCGCAGTTTACGTGCTGCCCGGTTTGTGGAAGCTTTTCTTGCCAACGTTGATCGGGTTGGTAGCCGTTGCACTGTCTTTCTGGAGATTCAAACGCACAGAGCCTAACGGCGAGCAAGTAAAACCGCGATGGTTCGACTACCGCACAGCATTTATGGTGAACCTCACGCTCCTGTTCTGCCTCGCCAGCATTCTGCCCGCTTACGCGTGCTTCAAGATTGCGTACGTTCAGGAGATGAAGCTATTCATCAAAGATGGTCAACTAAAACTCTCGGACGATATGGTAGCTCGCGAGGATCGCATTCGCGCGCAGTACAAGTCGACGTACCGAAGCACGCCGCCAAAGACAGTTAAAAATCTGCTCAACAGACGAATTGGCGAACAACGTGACGTTTACGATTCGTTCTTCTTCCACACGACTCAGAAGCGGCAGGCCGCGGTTCCAACCTACGCTAACGTCCGGCCGAGTCGCTTGCTGACCTTTTTCAGGAGTTTCGTTCCGCTATTCGATCACAGCAGCATCGACCGTCACGCGTTAACCACGCGAGCATCCGACAACTCGCGAACATGGGACGACTCTACCGGGACAGAGCTTGTTCTTCATGCGCGCGAGTTGCAGGCGAATGGTCCAGGCAACATGGAGCGTCGCATTGAATCTCATCTGCCGCGTCTCAGCGGTGCGAGTTGGTGGCTGATGTTGCTGCTGGTGTTCGTGTTCACTTCGTTGCTCGTGTACTACATGATCCGGCAACTGTTTCTGCTCGCGCGTGAAGAGTCGCCGTGTGATGAATTGACGGGCTTCTGCGTCAATTCAGTGTCTCAGAATCTGTTGCTGGTGCTGAATCCGCCTTTTATCGGGAAGAGTCAGCTACTGCAACGAATGGGTCTCAACGGAGCGAAGCGAATTGATATCGAGAAGGTCTCCCGGTTGAAAACGTGGCTACGTCGCGCGGACCTGCTCAATCCGAATGGTGGTCCTGTTGTGCTCGATAATTTCGAGTACGGCATGGACAACATGCAACACAGTCAACAGAAGCTTTATCTGTTGGAAGCACTGCACCAGAAGAAAAGGATGACAGTCGCACTGTCTACTATCGAGCCTGACGGATTCTTTTCCACAAACGGAAAACACACGAACGGCAATGGAAACGGCGACACCAATGGCAATTCAAACGGTGCTGCTTCTCTTCCGGCGCCAGTGTTTTCAGAGCGCTGGACCGACGCGGTTAGCCGTTTCCTGCGGGTCGCGCCAGAAGACTTGGGCGATGCCAGTTCATTCAAAACCGAGTTGGAGGCAAGACAAAAGCTTTTGTCCCCTGATGACTTGGACGACAAAGAAAAGAAGCGCATCGAGTCGGCGTTTAAGTTGATCGAACGAGAGTGTTCGCCGAGGTCGTATCTGCAAAACATCGGACTGGCGATCGCCAACCAGGCGCGCGTTGCCGAAGTAAGCACGGCGAGTCTTTGTAAACAGATCATGACGAACGCCAAGCCTTACTACACCGCCGTCTGGAACGCTTGTACCGGCGAGGAGAAACTGACGTTGACACGGCTGGCGCACTACGGACTGCTAAGTCCAAAAGATCCGGACACGGAAAAGCTCTTGAAGAGAGGACTGATTGTTCGCGATCCAGCTATCAGGATCATGAACGAGAGTTTTCGTCTGTTCATACTCAGCATGGGCACGGACAAGGCCATCGCGAAGTGTGAAGAAGAAGCGAAGAGCAGCAGCAACTGGGAAGCGTTGAAGGTGCCACTGACGATTGGTTTGCTGAGCGTCGCGGCGTTTCTGCTTTTGACGCAACGCGAGTTGTACAACTCAGCGTTGCCGTTTATCACGGGTTTGGCCGCAGGACTGCCCTCGTTTCTGAAATTGGTTAGCCTGTTTCAGGGTTCGGGCGCGAAGGCTGGTTGAGAAAGGATGTTGATGTGTTTCAATTCTTGCGCGTGGTGGAGGCGTGTCGTTGTTCGTGTGGTAGACTTGGCTGCCCATGCCAGACACTACTCCCAATAGCGTTGAACAACGTGCAAAACTCGCCATCATCGGTATTCGTTACGACGAGAACTCGTCGTTCACCAAAGGCGCCGCCGATGCACCGCCGCAGATCCGGGCGGCGCTCCGTTCCGACGCGTGGAACCTGACCACCGAAAACGGAACCGATCTGTCTGGTGATACCGTCTTTTTCGACGCGGGCGATATCGAGCCGGTGCCCGGCAGCGACATGTTCAGCCTGATCGAAAACTCGGTCTACACGTTGATCGCAGACGGCATGGCGCCGATCTCACTCGGCGGCGACCACTCGATCACTCATCCGATCGTGAGGGCGTTCGCGCGGAAGTATCCGGACCTCAGCATCCTGCACTTCGACGCGCATCCCGACCTGTACGATCATTACCAGGGGAATCGAAACTCACACGCGAGTCCGTTTGCGCGAATCATGGAACAGAAGCTGGCGAAGCGTCTGGTGCAGGTGGGCATCAGAACTTTCACCACGCACCAACGCGATCAAGTGAGGAAGTTTGGCGTGGAGTCGATCGAGATGCACCGGTTAACCGACCCTTTGCAACTCGAGTTTGATTCGCCGGTTTACATCTCGTTTGACATCGACGCGCTCGATCCGGCGTTTGCGCCGGGTGTGTCGCATCGCGAACCGGGTGGACTGTCGACGCGTCAGGCGATCGATTTGATTCAACGCTTAAAAGGGAAAGTGGTGGGCGCCGACATCGTGGAGTTCAATCCACGCATGGACCCGTTGCACATCACCGGCACCGTTTGTGCGAAGTTGTTGAAAGAGATTGCGGCGCGGATGTTGGAAACTACTTAACCGCTAACAACTCGATTTCAAAAGTTAACGTCTCGTTGGGTGGGATCGTTGGCGGCCGGCCGGTTTGGCCGTAAGCGAGATTGGGAGGAACGATTACTCGACGTTTGCCGCCCACCTTCATCGACTGAAGCGCTTCGTTCCAACCGGGGATTAGACTCGGTCCGAGGCGGAACTCAGGTGCCGTGCCCAGCTTGTAAGAATTATTGAATTCCTTACCGTTAGACAGCCAACCGACGTAATGAACCTGCACTGATTGGCCCAGTCGCGGCGTCGCGCCGTCGCCAACTTTCAGATCGGAATACTTGAGTCCGCTCGCGGTTTCGATTGTCGCTGCTCCACGACGGCACGCCAAATAGCCGCCTCCAAGGAGCGCCGCCAGGATCAGAAAACCGCCAAAGATTCTCGTTGCGCGAGTGAGTGTGTAAGGACCCAAGGAAGAATCAGAGATCACGGGATTGTCTCCTTCAAAAAGAACTTCCCCTTGTTGGACTGCCTGTGAGTTCGCAGTTTTACCTAACGCCCAACAGCTCGATTTCGAAGGTTAACGTCTCGTTAGGTGGAATCGCCGGCGGCCGGCCGGTCGCTCCGTATGCGAGCGCGGGCGGAAGGATTATGCGGCGCTTGCCGCCAACCTTCATCGACTGAAGCGCCTCGTTCCAACCGGGAATCAGACCCGGCCCGAGTGAGAACGCAGCGGGCTGGCCTTCTTTGTAGGAATTGTTGAATTCCGTGCCGTTAGCCAGCCAACCGATGTAATGAACCTGCACACCCTGGCCCATTCGCGGCGTGGCGCCGTTGCCGACTTTCAGATCGACATACTTCATTCCCGAAGCCGTAGTGAGCTCGTTTCCGGCCTGGCTCCCGCGATTCGCCACCACATAAACAATCACCGCCGCCGCCACCGCAACGATCGCAATGATCACCAGCACTTTGTAATTGAATGTCTTACCACCACGGCGCGCCGGAGCTGACGCTGCCGAAGCAGGTGCAACACGCGGTCTCTTTTTGGCTCTATAAACTTTTCTTTGTCGACTTACAGGCACGGAAACTGTCCCTTCGTAGGTTGGTCGGACAGTCCTTATACAAACATTTCGTTAGGAGTTCAACCGGCTCTACTCGCCGGCGCCCAGTTTTTTGACCGATTTCAGAATTACAAGGCGGTTTTGCTAAAACCGATCGCGGTCTCCGCGTGGACCACCACGGCCGCCGCGGCGTCCGCGTTCGTTGCGCACGTTTTGGAATTGTTGCCACTGTTCTTCCGATAAAACCTGCTTCAGACGTTCATCCGCCTGCCGGCGAATCTCGTCCACGCGCGGCTCTGATTCACGGCGCAGGGCACGCAGTTGGTCGCGGGTATCGGACAGAATCTGTTGCACCTTCGTCTTCTGATCCGCGTTCAGATTCAAACGCTCTGACAGTTGATCGAACCGATCGCGGCCATCGGCACGCACCAGCCCGCGATAGATGTTCAGCGCCAGAATGCCGGCCGTAAATCCCAGCACGAAGATAATCGCAGCCGCAACTCGAACCTGCCATCTGTTCCTAATGATGTTGTTCATGACTACCTATCCTCGTCGTCTGCGTAAATGGTGTTCATTACCTGTTCGTACGTTAGATCGTCGGCGTCCTGTCCGAAAATTACCGCCTCTGCGGTTACCGCCGCAGTAGTTTGGTCCGAAGAAGATGTTGCCGGTGCCGCAACCACAAAACTCAGAGCCGCAAGTGCCGCAGTGGTCAACGCCATCGACGACACGAGCCCGCGAGCCGACTTCCACAACCGCAACATCGCCGGCACGCTCTCAACCGCTTGTTGCTCGCGAATTGCCGCCATCACTCTCGTTTGAAAGAACGGCGATGGTTCGATCACCGCTTGTGCACGTTCCTGTATGACCAACGCCGAGAGTTGGGCTGCCGCAAAGGCGTCGGCGCACGGTTCGCAGTCCCGTGCATGCGCGCGAATCTCGTCGAGTTCGCTCGGCGACAATGCTGCCAACGGCGCGCTATCCAGGACTTCCGTAATGTGCTTGTCTTTCATCGTTCACCTGCTCCCAGTCGTAGCCGGTTTCTCTTTAGACCCCAATAACCGCTCCATCGCTTCACGAACTTTCTTCCGTGCCCGAAACGCTCTTACCTTCACTTTCGACTCCGACCATCCGGTCGCTTCCGCAACTTCCTTCACCGACGCCTGCTCGCCATCAATCATCAACAACGCCTGCTGATCTTCCGGCGACAAAACACTCAGCAGTCTATCTGCCAAGTCAGCGGCCACAACTGAATTTTCCACCGACGGTTGTTCTGAGTCAGACAGTTGATCTTCCAACCACTGGTCTTGCTCTTCACTCAGATCCGAAACTGACAACTCCGGCCGCCGTTTCGATCCCCGCAGCATATTCAAACAAGTGTTGGTCGTTATCTTTGTCAACCAACCTTCCATCGACCCACGTCCTTCAAAACTTCCGAGCTGCGTAAACGCTTTCAAAAAAACTTCCTGCGCAGCTTCTTCAACCAAACTTCTTTGACGAAAGAACCGGCTTGCTGTGGCAAACACCCGCGGGCTGTAGCGCCTGACTATTTCAGCAAAGGCAGACTCGTCTCCATCCTGCGCTTGCCGCGCCAGGTCGATGTCTACGGCCTGTTCGAGCCCACTCGCCAGTTGCGGTCCTCATCATTTTGTCACCTCCCTGGAGTGCGGCTGACTTGTCACTACCTTAACTACCGCTGACAAGGCAGCAACGCACTCCAAAGAAGCGGGGGGAGACGCTTACTGCTGATCTGTGCCCTTGCGCTCCGCACGACGTTGTTTGAACTGCGCTTTGGACTGTTCCAACTGGGCTTTCTGCTCAGCCGTCAAAACGGAAAGCATCTCCTGGTGCATGCTCGATCTTGCCGCCATTACTTTGGCTTCAAGTGGAGCGATTTCCGTCAGTTTCTGAGTAGCCAGTGCTTCGTTGAACGTACCGCCTTCGCTCGCCTGACGCAACTCCTGCCGCTTGGCCCGAAGCTGTTCGTGCAGGGGCTTGTTTGTTGCGGCGAAGCTCTCGCGGATCTGTTTCATCTTCGCTTTCTGGTCTTCAGTTAAATTAAGGCCCCTGAAGAATCCGCCCGCGCGCATTCCTCTCATGCCTTTGTGATCGCCTCGACGTCCGCGCCATTCCTTGCGCGCACCTTGACCGTTGTCCTGATTGGTCGTAACCGTTTGGGCAACGGCGATCGAAGCAGCCAAAGCAATTGCCGAGAGAGTAGCGATTGCGAGCATCTTAAACCGTCCGAGTTTCTTCATTCTGTTTCCTTACTCCTAAGTACCTTGTCAATTTCCAGGGGAGTGTCCCGACTTGTCAGACACGGTTCCCAACGAAATGGTTACAAAAAGTGTGTAAGTCATCGTTAAACGCTTATTTGTAACCGTTGTGGCACAGTCCGTGTCTATGACAAAGGAACACGGAGGAACTAATGTCGACTGAAACCATTAAACATCCACCTTTAGCGCCGGCCGCCGGCAGTCGCGCTGGATTTAACACCGCTCGCACTCTCGCCTGGTCAAAACAGTTCTGGGCGAGATTAATGCTCGGTAAGAAGAAACTCTTGATTGGCGGCGCAATGATGTTGAGCGTCGTATTTGCGGGCTTTTATTTTTGGGGTAACGATTCCGGCGACCCTCAATATCTAACGGCGCGCGTTGACCGCGGAAACCTGCGCAACACCGTAACGGCCACGGGAGCCTTGCAGGCCGTGACCACGGTCCAGGTCGGCAGTCAGGCATCGGGCACGATTTCCGAGCTGTACGCTGATTTCAACTCGGTAGTTAAAAAAGGACAGGTTGTCGCGCAACTCGATCCGTCGCAAGCCAAGGCGCAAGTAGATCAGGCGCGCGCTAATGTGCAGCAGGCACGCGCGAGCCTGGCACAGGCTCGGGCGGCAGTTACGAATGCTCGAGCCGGAATCACTGACGCTCAAGCGAAGAATCTCGCGGCGAAGTCGACGGTGCAGAACAATCAGGCCGGTGTTTCAGCGGCAGAAGCGAACGTCGCAGTTTTGAAAGCTCAGCAGGATGATGCGATGAGTCTTTTGAAACAGCAGGAGTCGCTGCTCAAGGCGGGCGTGATCGCACAGCGCGATTACGATGTGGCGCTGACCGCTTATAAGACAGCGGAAGCGCGTTACAACCAGGCGGTCGCGCAGTTGAACCAGTCGAAGCTGGCCGAACAGTCGTCGGCAAGTGCGGGAGTCGCGTCGTCGAACGCCACAGTCGAACAGTCGAAGGCACAGTTGCAACAGTCGCAGGCTGCGGTCGAACAGAATGCCGCGCAAGTTCAGCAGGCTGAAGCCGCGCTGAGTTTGGCGGAAGTGAATTTGAGTCATACGACGATTACTTCGCCGATCGACGGCGTAGTAGTTTCGCGTGACGTTAACGTGGGCCAAACGGTGGCGGCGAGTTTGTCGGCGCCGACGCTTTTCACGATCGCAAACGACCTGACACAGATGCAGGTGATCGCGAACATCGACCAGGCGGATATTGGATTGGTCGAGCAGGCGAAGTCAGTGAAGTTCAGCGTGGACGCGTTTCCGGGTAAGGAATACGACGGCAAGATTCAGGAGATGCGATTGAACCCGGTGAACGTGCAGAACGTCGTGACTTATAACGTCGTCATCAACGTCGAGAATCCCGAGCAGACACTGAAGCCGGGCATGACGGCAAACCTGACGATCACGATCGACGAGCGCAACAACGTGTTGAAGGTTCCGAACTCAGCGTTGAGATTCAGACCGCAGAATGCGAACGCCGCGAGTGGCAACGCGGGTGGAAACGCCGGTGGCCAGGGTCAAGGACAGGGCCAGGGTCGTCGCCGTCAGGGTAATGGCCAGCAGGGCGACAACGCGCAAGGCGGTGGCAACGACAGCAATTTCGCGCCGGCTTCAGCGCCAGTGCTTCCGGGACAGACACGCGTGGTCTGGGTGATGGGCCAGGATGGCAACCCGCAACCACGACGGATCAAGGTCGGACTGAGCGACGGCGCTTCGACTGAAGTTGTCGAAGGCAACTTGACCGAAGGCGAAATGGTCATCACTGGCCAGACCGTCAGTGGTTCCGGATCGAGTTCGTCGCAGCAAAGTACACCGCCGGGATTCGGTGGCGCTCCGCGTGGTATTCGTGGCGGCGGTGGTGGCGGCGGCAGAAGGTAATCTGCGTAATCTGTGGATGGGTGGGGAGATCGAACAGTGGCAACTACATTCGCAATTGAGTCACAACAGATACAACCGGATGCGTCATTAATCGCGCAGATACCCGAGGCGCGTCCGGTTATCCAGTTGGACCACATTCACAAGACCTACACGATGGGCGACGTCGAGGTGCACGCACTGCGTGGCGTCTCGCTGACGATTCGTGAAGGCGAGTTTGTGGCGATCATGGGCGCGTCGGGTTCAGGTAAGTCGACGACGATGAACATCATCGGTTGTCTGGACCGTCCGACGCGCGGCACGTACATCCTCGACGG
>DATNJO010000817.1:0-4357 GCA_035603895.1 Pyrinomonadaceae bacterium | reverse complement strand
TGAGGCGAAACGATGGATTGCGCGCGAGATTCGTGCCGTTGAACAAACCCAGATCCTGCGCGCGTTCGTGAAGATACGCACAGCCTTCGACCGTGCCGGTCGAAGAACGCACTCTGAGCCCTGGACTACGCTCGCGCCGATCGCGAACAAAGAGATCGTTGCCGATCAATTGAACGAAAACGCCCGGTGAGATCTCGGACCGCCGCTCGACTACACGGGTTTCGTTTGTGTCGAGACGTTGAATATCGTCGTGCTTGTCAGTGTGAATCCAATTCTTGTCGCGCAGGTTCAACGGTTCGAGACGTTTGTCGACGAAGTAGAGGATCGTGCCGCCGGGTTTGTATTCGTAAGAGATATGGCGGAAGTACAAACGCGCGTCGAGATAATAGTCTTCGAGGCGGCGTTCGGTGTCAGGATCGTTTGGCGCAAACTTGATCGGTCGCTGGTCCATGATTGCGTCGTGGAGTTGAATTGCGCTCGCGGGTTTGCCATCGATCTCCCAGTAGCAATTGAACGTCGGGTCCTCATAGATCCAGCCGCCCATCTCCGGCAGCCACACTTCCGCGGCGGCGTGCGTGTCGACACCTAACAGACCATTCTGAACGGCGACACCCAACCCAACGGTGCGCGCAGTCAGTCCTAACGACTCCGCCAACGCTGCATAAATTTGGGCCAGGTTACCGCACAGCACCGGCTCACCGAGTTTCATCTGCTCGTATGCTTCGCGAGGATTGCGCGTGCTCAAACCGGGCATGCCGATACGCGAGCGTTTAGCCAGCCACGCTCGCAGTTTGTTGGCGCGTTGCCACGGTGGATCGGAGGTGGAGATCGCGCTACCGATCTCGCGGCGCAGAAAAGCAACGTCGTCGGTGCTAAGTGCTTCGCGCGGCGCGATCCGTTTTTCCAACACGGGCACGCCAGAGATCGTGTCGCCTTGCCGTTGAATTGTTAGCCGGCCTAACTCTTCTCCGCGCGCGTCGCGATCGGTGATCGTGACGACTGTTTCACCTTCGGGAAGTTCAATACGAAAATCCGCTACGGCGATCCGGGCTTCCGCAGACGGAATGGTGGAGCGAGACAGTAAAGAAACGCCGAAGCCGGCAACGAACGCAATGAAAACAGAAAGGCCGATAGCCCCTTTGGATCGGAACTGCTCGCGTAAGTGACCCATCGAGAGAGAACGCTGCGGAACTAAATACAAACTGAACTTTTTTAAGTGGACGCTTTAAACGATAGCACGCGAGTTGGTCGTGCTTGTGTAAAGTTTTGTAAATGAGCCACAGCGGAATACGGAGGGACACGGACAAGCGGGATCAGATAGGGATGGTTACGAGTTTAAGCGCGGTTCTGGATGCCGAGGGCGCGCATGCGGCGATAGAGGTGGCTGCGGTCCACGCCCATCAATTCGGCCGCGCGCGAGACGTTGCCGTCCGCTTCCTCAAGTTTGCGCTGAATGAACTCGCGATGATACGCCTCGGTCGCTTCTTTAAAGGACGGAAAGCGAAACGAAGCCGCTGGTGGTTCTTCCTTGCCTTGAGGCGGCAGATCGGCGGCTGAGACTTTCGTGCCGGGGTGCATGATCACGACGCGCTCGATCGTGTTTCGTAGTTCGCGTACGTTGCCGGGCCATGAATACGATTGCAGTTCTTCCAACGCCTCGGGCAGAAACTGTTTCGGCTTCTTGCCGTATGCCTGCGAGAAGTGCTGATTGAAGTAGTCGACGAGCAGCGGCACGTCTTCGAGACGTTCACGCAACGGCGGCAGTTCAAACGGAATTACATTGAGACGATAAAACAGGTCGGCGCGGAAGTTTCCATTCTCAATCTCTACGTCGAGACGCTTATTGGTTGCGGCGATCAGTCGCACGTCTACCGTGATCGACGTGCCACTGCCGACAGGTTCGAAGCGTTGCTCTTCCAACACGCGCAACACTTTCGCCTGAACCTTCGGACTCATGTCGCCGACTTCATCGAGAAAGATCGTGGCGCCGTCCGCGATCTCAAACTTTCCCTTCTTCGCCGCCGTCGCTCCGGTAAACGCGCCTTTCACGTGACCAAACAGTTCGCTCTCGATCAACTCTTCGGGAATCGCCGCAGAGTTCACTTCAACAAACGGCGCCGCCGCACGGCGCGACTCCGCATGAATCGCACGCGCCACCAGTTCTTTTCCGGTTCCCGACTCGCCGTAGATCAAAACACGCCCGTCAGTCGGCGCGACGACCGAGATCTGTTTGCGCAACGCGCGCATCGCCACCGACTCGCCGACCATCGTGTACTCGCGCGCGAGTGCCGCGGCCATGTTTGCGTTCATCAACTCCAGCCGCTGTTGGCGCAACGCATTGCGCACGGTCAAAACCGTCTTCTCGATCGAGAGCGGTTTTTCGATGAAATCAAACGCACCGAGTTTCGTAGCCCGGACGGCGGTTTCGATGTTGCCGTGACCGGAGATGATCACGACGGCCGCTTCCGAACCTGCCGCGCGCAACTGTTTCAAAGTCTCGAGACCGTCGATTCCGGGAAGCCACACGTCGAGCAGAATGCAACCGTAGGCGCGTTTGCCCAACGCTTTCAGACAGTCTTCACCACTCGCGACGGCGTCGGCAACGAAGCCTTCGTCTTCCATCACGGCGCGCAACGTGTCGCGAATGCCGCGTTCGTCGTCTACGATGAGAATTGAATCCATTAGGTTATTTTCGACTTTCGATTGCCGATTGTCGATTTGCTCAAGGAAGAAGTTAGCTACCCGGTCAATCAGCAATCGGCAATCGAAAATCGGCAATGCTTAGTTCGATCAGAAACTTCGCACCGCGCGGATCGTTCTTTTCGGCGCGGATGCGTCCACCATGTTCGAGAATTATTTGCTGAACGATCGCGAGACCGAGGCCGGTACCACTATCGCGCTTCGAGAAGTATGGCTGAAACAACCGCCGGAAGTCTCCCGGTTCGATTCCCCTCCCTGTGTCTGTCACTTCCGCGCACACCAAACTACGATCCGCGTCGTGAGTAGTTGTTATCGTAATTCGTTTTTCGGGTGTCAAGGAGAGCGAGTCGATAGCGTTGTCGATCAAATTCACGAAGACCCGCTTGATCTGTTCGACGTCGAGCATTACCAACGGCAGATCCGGATCGAGATTCATAGTGATGCTTACGTCTTCGAGGCGATCTTTGTACAGTCCGACGGACTGGCTAATCACTTCATTCAAATTCGCGGACTCGAGCCGCGTCGCCGGCAAACGTGCGAAGCGGGAAAACTCGTCGACCATTGCTTTCAAACCGGCGACTTCGCGAGTGATCGTCTCGGTGCATTCGCTGATCACCGCCGCGACGCGCTTTTCATCAGCGCCGTCGCCGTTTGAGTTGCCGTGGCCGTTCGCGACGATGCGCGCGTAGCTCTTGGCGATCCTTTCGGCTGAAAGTTGAATCGGCGTTAACGGGTTTTTGATCTCGTGAGCCATGCGCCGCGCGACTTCGCTCCACGCCGCCGCGCGTTGTGCAGCTAGCAACTCCGAAAGATCTTCGATAACCAGCACGACGCCGCGTCGTGGACCGAGAGAACCGCGCAAGGCTGTGGCGGTCATGGCAACTGGCATCGCGCCACTGCCATTCGCGCCGCCTTCGAGCTGTGTTTGCTCCGTCGCGTTTCCCGCACGGCGCGCGCGTCGCAGCAGTCGATCGACAACAATCCAATCCTCGTTCGCGATCAGCGCGCTCAGCTTCGGATTCTCGCCGAGCTTGTCGGCGAGACCGAGCATACGCGAAGCCGCCGCGTTCGACGTCGTGACGCAATCGTTCTCGTCGAGCGAGACGACGCCGGTGCTCAACGACTGAAGAATCGTTTCGATGTAGTTGCGTCTTTCGAGCAGCGCCAGGTTCTTGTCGCGCAACTCCGTGGCACCGGCTTCGATGCTGCGCCGGTTCTCCTCGAGTTGCGACGTCATCTGGTTGAACGACGCCGCCAGCAACGCCAACTCATCGTCAGCGACAGTCGTGACGCGATGCGAAAGATTGCCGCGTGCGACCTCGTTCGACGCTTCTGCGAGTGCTTTGATCGGCGTGGCGATGCCACGCGCGAGATAAATCGCGATCCAGCTCGACGCGAACAACAAAATCAAAGTCATCAATCCGAGCGTCGACAGTCCGAGCAGACGAACGCGCCGCTGTTTTCGCACGAGATCCTGATAGTCGCGTTCGGAACCTGTGACCACGTCGTTGATGTTTGTCGCGGCGCGTTTCTGCGGCGCGATGATCAGCGACTCCGTCGGGTTCAACTGCACGCCCAGCACGTCGAACTCTTTGCCGTCAGCGAGGTTCGCGCCGGTTGGACCATGATAACTGCGCGCTTCGCTGAACAACTGGTC
>DATNJO010000816.1:0-4606 GCA_035603895.1 Pyrinomonadaceae bacterium | reverse complement strand
CGTGGCTTGCGGAAATCGCCACCTACGCGCGAGCCAATCCCCAAGCCGATCTCGGTCTGCACCTGACACTTACGAGCGAATGGACACACTTTCGCTGGGGTCCGGTGACGTCAAGAGATCGCGTCGCGTCGTTATTAGATAAGGACGGATACTTTCGCCTGTTGGAAACCGAGGCCGCGAAGTACGCCGATCCGAAGGAAGTCGAGATGGAGATTCGCGGGCAAATTGAAAAAGCTAAGGCGATGGGGATAGTACCCACGCATCTCGATTCACACATGGGCACGCTTTATCAGAGCAAAGCGCTGTTTGATGTGTTTATGCGCGTGGCGCGGGAGTACAAACTGCCCGTGAGAGTCGCCAGGGAATGGGGCGCCCGCGCAGAGTATCTTCAGACATCACTCAACCCGAACGACGTCTTCATCGATCGCGTTCTCGACATCAATCCGAGCGTCGCGCCGGCGGATTGGGGCAAGTTTTACAGTGCCGAGATACGCAAACTCCAACCGGGCGTCACGGAAGTCGTGATTCATCTCGCCTACGACGACGGCGAGATGCGTGGTGCGACGTTCGATCATCCGAACTGGGGTGCGGCCTGGCGCCAGCGCGACTTCGAGTATTTCACCAGCGACGCGTTTCGTAAGTTGCTCGAAGAGAACAAGATCAAACTCATTACGTGGCGCGAGATCGGGAAGTTGATCGGCAAGTGAGCGCTTTCGTTTTGAGTTCAAGCTTTAGCTTGCGTTAACAGCACAGCCTAAAGGCTGAACTCAGAACTCCGCTCGCTGGCTCAAAAACTGTTACACCGGTGGCCCACTTTTGTTCCCCCTTTCGCGTTAGTAGATGTGAGAGGAGAGAACATCATGAAGCTTATTGAGAGAGTAATCGCACTAGCTGCTTTGGTTTTGGTTGTCACGCTATCATCATCTGTTTTTGCACAGACTGACCACCAGATGGTGGTAGACATTCCGTTCAACTTTACCGTCGGTGACAAGGCCATGAACGCCGGCAAGTACGTCGTCCGGCAGAACCGGAAAGATTCCGACCTGGCTTGGGTCATTCAGAACAAGGACACCGGCAAGGCTGCCATCATTCTGACGAGACCCGTGCAGGCGTACGAAAACACTGAGAACGCGAAGTTCGTTTTCCGTAAGTACGACGATCTTTACATCCTGTCGGAATTCTGGAACTCCGGCAGCAGCACCGGACGCGAGATCCAGGTTTCGGATCGCGAACGCGCGCTGACGAAGTCTTTGGCAGTTAATCCGACGGTCCATGTGTTGATCGACCGCGGTGGCCGGTAAGAGAAGTTAAGAGAAGTTCTGCAAACCATAACTTGAGCTTGAGCTAGACCCGAAACACAGCAACCCCGAAACGAATCACCCCTCCGAAAGCCCCGGTCCTGCAAGACCGGGGCTCTCGCCTTTTTATTTTCGTGTACACTAGGCGCCCAAAGGAGCCCCTGGTGACAACGGATAACTATTCACGCCGCAGTTTTTTGAAATTAAGCGGGATCGGTCTGGTAGGTACTACATTGAACTTTTCGTTGAATGAGCTGACGCTTTACGTCGGTACGTACACCTCCAGTAAGAGCGAAGGTATTTACATCTACCGCATGGACCAGTCGATCGGACAACTAAAACCCGCCGGATCTATCCGCTCGGAAAACCCGTCGTTTCTAACAATCGATCCGGCCAAACGTTTTCTGTACGCGGTTAACGAAACACCGACCGGCGCAGTGAGCGCGTTTCGCATCGATTCGAAGACTCATGAACTAACGCCGCTGAACCAGCAATCTTCCCAGGGCGCCGATCCGTGTCACCTGATGGTTGAACCGCGTGGCAAGAGTTTGCTTTTGGCAAACTACACGAGTGGCACTGTCTCGGTGTTGCCCATTCAACGCGACGGCAGTCTTGGCCCAGCCGTAGACGTCGAACAACACAAAGGTTCGGGACCACGCGAGCAGCAAAAGTCGGCCCACGCACACTGCATCAAGCTCGATCGCGCCAATCGCTTCGCGTTCGCGGCGGATCTCGGCGCCGACCAGGTGATGATCTACCGGTTCAATCCGCTGACCGGAAAACTTGAGCCCGGCAAACAGCCTTCGGCAACGCTTCATCCCGGCGCTGGACCACGTCACCTGACGTTTCATCCCAACGGCAAATACCTCTACGTGATCAACGAGCTCGACTCTTCATTGACCACCTTCAAATACGACGCGGCAAAAGGAACGCTCACCGCGTTTGAAACCGTCTCCACTCTGCCGCGAGATTTCACCGGCACGAGTTACTGCGCTGACGTTCACGTCTCCAAATCAGGCCGTTTTCTTTACGGCTCAAACCGCGGACACAACAGCATCGTCGTATTTGCCATCGACCCGCGAACCGCGCGCCTGAGTCTCGTCGAGCACGTTTCCACCGAAGGCAACTGGCCGCGAAACTTTACGATCGACCCGTCGGGCCGCTTCCTGCTGGTGGCGAATCAGCGCTCGGATAACGTGGTCGTCTTTCGCATCGACGCGCAAACCGGACGTTTGACGCCCACGGGCCAGGGAGCGGAGATTCCGGCCCCGGTGTGCCTCCAGTTTTACTAATAATTTTCTGCCGTTTTGTGCCTCTTTGCGGCTAGAATACCCGCGTTCCTGTATTCCTGCCTGAGGACAGCAAATAGATGAGAAAAGTGACTCGTGCCCTGGGGGCAGTCAGTCTTTCACTGTGCTTCGTACTCCAGCCCGTCCTGGCCCAGACGTCGCCGGATGTGATCGATAGCGACGAGTTTTTCCGTCGCAACAATCAGATCAAGCCACTCCCCGATCATTCGCAAAAGATCGAAGCGCTGCTCAAACGCATGACGATCGAAGAGAAGGTCGGGCAGATGACCCAGCTCGCCATCGGCATGATTGCGTCTGGCAGCGATCAGAGCATCAAGGTCGATCCGGCGAAACTCGAAAAAGCGATCGTCAAGTACGGCGTCGGCTCGATTCTCAACGTCTCGGACCAGGCACTCACGCTCGATCACTGGCACCAGGTCATCGGTCAGATTCAGGAAGCCGCGACGAAAAAGACGCGCCTCGGCATTCCCGTCATCTACGGAATCGACTCGATTCACGGCGCGAACTACGTGCAAGGCGCGACGCTCTTTCCGCAAGAGATCGGCATGGCCGCGACGTGGAATCCGGAACTGATGAAACGCGCGGCGGAGATCACCGCCGCGGAAACACGCGCCGCCGGAATTCCGTGGAGCTTCTCGCCCGTACTCGACCTCGGCCGCAATCCGCTGTGGCCGCGTTTCTGGGAAACGTTTGGTGAAGATCCGTATCTCGCAACCGTGATGGGGGTCGCGTTCACGCGTGGACTCGAAGGCACGGACGTCGCTTCACAAACGCAAGTCGCGTCGAGTTTGAAACATTACATGGGCTACAGTTTTCCGCTCACCGGACGCGATCGCACGCCCGCGTGGATTCCCGAAAATTACTTGCGCGAATATTTTCTGCCGACGTTCGCCGCCGCGATCAAAGGCAACGCGCGCACGATCATGATCAACTCCGGTGAGATCAACGGCGTGCCCGGTCACATCAACCGCCACATACTTACCGGAATTTTACGCGACGAACTCGGCTTCAACGGCTTTGTCGTTTCCGATTGGGAAGACATTAAAAAACTCGTCAACATCTGGCGCATAGCGGCTACTGAGAAAGAAGCAACGCGTCTCGCCGTGATGGCTGGCATCGACATGAGCATGGTGCCGAACGATTACAGTTTTGCAGATCACCTGCTCGAGTTGGTTAAAGAAGGCGCTGTGCCGCAGTCGCGCATTGATGAAGCGGTACGCAGAATTTTGCGCGTGAAGTATGAGTTGGGACTGTTTGAGAACCCCGGTCCAAAGGCGTCGCTGAAATCGAACTTTGCGCGGCCCGAGTCGCGGCAGGTTGCTTTAGAAGCAGCACGCGAGTCGATCACGCTGCTGAAGAATGCAAACAACTTGTTGCCGTTGGCAAAGAACAAAAAAGTGCTCGTCACTGGTCCAACGGCAGATTCATTGATTTCGTTGAATAACGGTTGGACTTACGTTTGGCAAGGTTCGGAAGAATCGCTTTATCCGAAAGATCGACACACGGTTCGTCAGGCAATCGAAGCTAAAGTTGGCGCCGGCAATGTGACTTACGTGCCGGGCACAAAGATCTTTCGGCAGCCGGGTTCGACTTCGAATAACAACCCGACGAGTCTGGAAGAAGAGGTCGACATTCCGGCAGCGGTGCGTGCGGCGCAATCGGCGGATGTGGTCGTGCTCGCGCTCGGCGAAGGTTCGTATTGCGAAACGCCGGGAAACATTACCGACCTGACGATTGGTGAACCGCAACTTAAACTCGCGGACGCGATCATCGCGGCCGGAAAGCCGGTCGTGCTGGTGCTGGTTGAAGGCCGTCCGCGCATCATCAATCGCATCGTCGATCGCATTCCGGCGGTCGTGATGGCCTACAATCCGAGCAATGAAGGCGGCACCGCGATCGCCGACGTCTTGTTCGGCGACGCAAATCCGAGCGGCAAACTTCCCTTCACTTATCCGCGCACGCCAAATGGTCTGATTACTTACGATCACAAACCATTTG